>NZ_JACGWV010000004.1 GCF_014137995.1 Promicromonospora sukumoe | reverse complement strand
CCCGCGAGGATGAGGTTGTCGAGCTCGCTGAGGTAGTCGCTGGCGCCGTCCGCGCCCTGGAAGTCGATCGTGATGTCGGGGTTCTCGGCCTCGAAGGCGTCGACGATCGGCTGCCACTGCTCGAGCGACGGGATCCAGGTGCGGTAGGTGAGGGTGACGGTCCCGTCCTCGGCGACGCCGTCGTCACCGCCGCCGGCGCAGCCGGCGAGCAGGACGAGGGCGGAAGCCGCACCGGTGGCGGCGAGCAGACGACGGGGGACGGCACGAGGCGATCTGAACATTGATCCTCCTTGATGGTGAACAGTGCTGGTGCGGGCCGTTGGAACGGGTCGCGGTGTTTCCTTCAGCTCTTGACGGCGCCGGCCGTGAGGCCCGACTGCAGGTAGCGCTGGCTGAAGAGGTAGACGATGACCGAGGGGATGGTCATGAGGATCAGGCCCGCGTAGAGCTGGCCGATCTGCTCCTGGCTCATGCGCTCGAACTGGAGCAGCGCGATGGCCTGGGTCACCGGGTACTTCTCGGGCGACGAGATGAGCAGGTTCGGGAGCAGGTACTCGTTCCAGGAGTACACGAACGAGAGCACGCTGACGTTGGCCAGCAGCGGGCCGCTGAGCGGCAGGAAGATGCGCCACAGGACGCCGAAGGGGCGCGCGCCGTCGATGGTCGCGGCCTCCACGAGCTCCGTGGGGATGCCGTCGAAGTGGTTCTTGGTCAGCAGGAGCATCGTCATCACGTTGAACGCGACGAGCGGGATGATCACGCCGAAGTAGCTGTCGCGGAGGCCGAGGCTGTTGATCGAGAAGAACAGCGGCGTCACCACGGAGGCGACGGGCACGGCGAGGCACGCGAGCAGTGCCCGGTAGAGGAAGACCCGCCCGGGGAACCGCATCCGGGAGAAGGCGAAGCCGCCCAGGCAGGAGATGACGACGATGATCACCGTGGACCCGCCGGCCATCAGGAAGCTGTTCCCGATCGCCGACCAGTAGTTGAACTGGTCGTGGTTCAGGACCGCGGTGTAGTTGCCGACGCCGCCGACGGCGAACGACTTCTGGATGGCGACCACGATGGGGTAGGTCCACATGATCGCGAGGACCACGAGCACCGCGTACATGGCGAACCAGGCGAGGAGCCTCTTGCGCTTCATCGGTCAGTTCTCCCGGTTGCTGAGACGCATCTGGACGACGGCCAGGGCGAAGGCGACGACGAGGATGACGATGCCGATCGCGGACGAGTAGCCGGCCTCCCGGTCGAGTCGCGCCTGGTAGAGGAAGGTGCTGAGGAAGTGGGTCGAGACGCCGGGCCCGCCCTGCGTCGTCAGCCACACGGTGTCGAAGGTCTTCAGCGACCCGACGATGCCGAGGGTGATCAGCACGCTCGTGGTGCCGCGCAGCGACGGGATGGTGATGCTGAACAGCCGGCGCCACCACCCGGCGCCGTCGAGCTCCGCGGCCTCGTAGAGCTCGTCGGGGATCGCCATCAGGCCTGCGAAGTAGACCATCATCGAGAAGCCCATCCACGAGAACACGTTGATGGCCGAGATGGACCAGACGCCGAGGTCGGCGCCGAGCCACTGGATGGTCTCGTTGGCGCCGAGCAGCCCCACCGCGCGCAGGGTCTCGTTCAGCGCGCCGTAGTTGGCCTCGAGCATGTACTTGAAGACGGTCGCGATGATCGCGGGAGCCATCGCGATGGGCGCGAAGAACAGCGCCTTGAAGAAGTTGCTCCCGGGGATGCGCTCCTTGGCGATCACGGCGATCAGGAGGCCCAGGACGGCCTGCAGCGTGACCGTCGCGAGCATGAACTTCACCGTGTTGCCCAGGGCGATGTAGAACGTCCGGTCCTGGAAGAGCTCGGTGTAGTTCGCCAGCCCGATGAACTCCATGCGCGTCAGGCCGTTCCAGTCGGTCAGGCTCGCGTAGACGGCGAACCCGATCGAGAAGTACAGCAGCACGCCGGCGATGATCACGATGGGCGCCACGTAGAGGTAAGGCGCCCAGCGGCCGCCGAACGATCTCATTGACTCGACTCCTAGTACAGCGTTGAACTATTGGCCGGCCCTCAGCACTGTCGACTGTGGGACAGGGGTCGCCGCCTCCGGATCGTCGGGGTTTTAGTTCGACGATGAACTGAGCGGCGGAGGTCAGGCTAGCACAGGCATAGGATGTCCCCTGCGCCAGCAAAGCCGCCTGGAATCCGGGGGCTTCCGGGGCCCGGGTGAATGCCCGTGGCGGCGGCCGCCGGCGCACACCGAGGGGAGACTTTGTGGGACGGGTGCGACTGGCCGACGTCGCCGCGGCGGTCGGCGTGAGCACGAAGACGGTCTCGAACGTCGTCAACGGCACGGGGTGGGTGAGCGAGCCCGTGCGCAAACGGGTGCTGGACGCCATCGACGAGCTGGGCTACCGGCCCAACCTGGCCGCGCGCCAGCTCCGGAGCGGGTCGAGCGGCCTGCTCGGACTCTGCGTCCCGAACCTGGGGGAGCCCTACTTCGCCGAGTTCGCCTCGGAGTTCGTCAGCGCCGCGCAGCGGCGGGGGCTCACCGTGCTCGCCACGCAGACCAAGGCCGAGCGCTCGGTCGAGCTCGCGATGCTGGAGAGCACCAACCTGCCCGCGCTCGACGGCCTGGTGTTCAGCCCGCTCACCCTCACGCCCGAGGACGTCGCGAACCGCCGCAGCACCGTGCCGCTCGTGCTGATCGGCGAGCACGGCGAGGCGCTGGCCTCCGACCGCGTGGCGCACGTGGGCCCGGACAACGTCGCCGCCGCCGAGGCCGCGACCCGGTACCTGATCGACCGGGGACGCAAGCGCATCGCCGTCATCGGCATGCAGTCCCACGTGGCCGACACCGCGACGGTGCGCTTCGAGGGCTACCGGCGCGCGATGCAGGCCAGCGGGCTGGAGGTCGACCCGAACCTGCTGGTGGAGGTGGAGCGGTTCAACCGCGCCGAGGGCTCGCGAGCGATCGAGGAGCTCCTGTCCCGGGGCGTCCCGTTCGACGGGGTGTTCTGCTTCAACGACTCGCTGGCCTTCGGGGCGCTGTTCACCCTGGCCGTGCAGGGAGTGACCGTGCCCGACGAGGTGTTGGTCGTCGGCTTCGACAGCATCGACGAGGGCCGGTACACGATCCCGCCGCTGCCGTCGGTCGACTCCGGCGTCGCGCGGTCGAGCGACACGATCCTGGACCTGCTCGCCGGGCCCCGGTCGGACCTGCGCGGCCGGATCACGGTGCCGTTCGAGCTCGTGGAGCGCTGACGGCGGGGCGCCAGGCGCCGACGTCGGGCGCCGACCGCGCGGGTTAACTCTGCCGGCCCGGACCGGCTCCACGGGCGGCCGGAGACGTCCGGCCGCACGATGGACAGATGGCCAGCCTGCTGCACGCCACCCGATCCGTGATCGCACCGCTGACGCGCACGCGGGCGTTCCGCGCCGTCGGACCCGTGGTGCTGCCGCCCGTCGAGCACGCGCTCGCGTGGTCCTCGGGCGGGCGCTTGCAGGTCAGCGCTCTGCTGGTGCCGTCGCTCGTGCTGCACTCGCGGGGCGCGCGGTCGGGGAAGCCGCGGGACACCTACCTCATGTATACGCCGGACGGCCGCGGCCGGGCGATCGTCGCGGGCTCGGCGTTCGCCCAGGACCGGCACCCCGCCTGGACCTACAACCTGCTGGCCAACCCGGACGCGAGCATCAGCGTGAGCGGCCGCCACATCCCGGTCCGGGCGACGCTGGTCGAGGACGACGAGCGCGACGCCGTCTGGGCGCAGATCGAGCGGCAGTGGCCGGGGTACCGCGGCTATGAGCGGACGTCGGGGCGGGTGGTGCGGCTGTTCCGTCTGGAGCGCCGCGGCGGGCGCCCGGCACCGCAGGTCCCGGAACCGGCGGTGCCGGTCGAGCGCTCGGCCGCGAACCACGCCATCTGGCGGGTCAGCGTCTCCCCGGGCACGCGCGTGTCCTCGGGGAACGTGCGCGACCCCTGGGCATAGCCTCGGCGACATGGCGTACGACCCGGTCCTGGCCGACGAGATCCGGGGCGTCCTGGCCGACACGGACGACCTCTCCGAGCGCCGGATGTTCGGTGGGCTGTCGTTCCTCGTGGGCGGCAACCTCGCCGTCGCGGTGCGCGGCGACGGGCTGCTGGTCCGGGTGGGCGCGGACGCCGCCGCCGAGCTGGCGCGCACCACGGCCGCGACCCAGGCGGTGATGGGCGCGCGCGTCATGGCGGGCTGGCTCGACGTCCCGCCGTCCGCGCTCGGCTCCGAGCCGGAGCTCGCGGCGTGGGTGGAGCGCGGGGTGAGCTGGGCCCGGACGCTGCCGGCCAAGTAGCGCTCCCGTCCGGTCAGCCCGTCTGCCGCGCCAGCATCTCCCCCAGCACGCGGGCGCCCTCCGGGAACGCCCCCGGGTTCGGGCCGGAGTAGTTGAGCCGCAGGTAGGCACCGGTCGGCTCGGCGGGGAACCACTCGTCGCCCGCCGCGACGACCACCCCCGCCCCCTCGCAGTCGCGGACCAGCCGGTCCAGGTCGGTGGTGTCGGGCAGCCGGACCCACAGGTTCAGCCCGCCCTGTGGCACGGCCTCGACGCCCGCCGCCGGGACGTGCTCGCGCAGCGCCCCGAGCAGCAGGTCGCGCCGCCCGGCAAGCTGCTGGCGCAGGCCGCGCAGGTGGGTGCGCCAGGCGGGCTGGGTCACGACGTCGAGCGCGACGGCCTGCAGCATGCCGCTCACGTACATGGACTCCGCCTGGGCGCCGGCGAGGATGCGGTCGCGGGCGGGACCCCGCGCGACGAGCCCGGCCACCCGCACCGCGGGCGACACGCTCTTGGTCAGGGAGCGCAGATAGACCACGTGCCCGCCGTCGTCCCGGGACGCGATCGGCACCACGTCCTCGGCGATCCCGAAGTCGTGCGCCCAGTCGTCCTCGATCACGTAGGCGCCGTGCTGCCGCGCCAGCCGGAGCACCTCGTCGCCCAGGCCCGGCGACCAGCGGGCCCCGGACGGGTTCGCGAAGTGCGGCTGCGCGTAGAAGGCGCGCGCGCCGGTCTGCTCGAACGCCCGGGCCAGGGCCTCCGGGTCCGGGCCGCGCGGACCGCTGGGCACCGGCACCACCCGCACGCCGACCTGCTCGGCGGCGAGCAGCGCGCCCCAGTAGGTCGGCGACTCCACGAGCAGGGGCCGGCCCGCGCCTACCAGGGCGCGGAACGTGATGCTCAGGCTGCTCTGGCTCCCGGGAAAGACGACGACGTCGCTCGGCGCGGGCGGGGCGACGCCAGCGGGTGCCGCGCCGCCGAGCTCGGCCGCGAACCACGCCTGGAGCTCCGGCATCCCGGCGGCGGGCGACCTGGTCACGGCGGCGTCGCCGCGGGCGGCGCGGGCGAAGGCCGCGCGGACCAGGCGCTCGGGCAGCAGCTCGCGGTCCGGGTAGCCCGAGTGCAGCGCGACGACGTCGTTCGGGGCGGTGTGCTGCGCCCGCGACAGCGCCTGGACGGGCTGCGGCCGGGGGCCGAGCGCCGCCGTCTGCCAGCCGTAGTCGTGGGGACGGGCCACCCGCACGGACCGGACGAACGTCCCGACGCCGGGCCGGGTCTCCACCACGCCCTGCGCCACCAGGGCGCGCAGCGCCTTCTGCACGGTGACCGGGCTCGCGCCGTACCGCGTCACGAGCTCCCTGCTGGACGGCAGCCGCGCACCGGGGGCGGCGTCCGCGATCCACTCCTGGAGGCCGGCGACGATCCTGCCGCTGCTATCGTCATACATGACAACCAACAGTAGCGCTACTCTCCTTACACGCCGCCCGCTATCGGTCTCCCGCGCCGGCCTCTGGTGGGGGCTCCTCGGCGTCGTGGCCTTCTCGTTCACCCTTCCGTTCACCCGCGTGGTCGTCGGCGGGGGTGCCATGTCGCCGCTGTTCGTGTCGTGCGGCCGGGCGGTCGTCGCCGCGGTGCTGGCCTCCGCGGCCCTCGCGATCACCCGGCAGCGTCGGCCCCGCGGCGCGCAGTGGGCGCGGCTCGCGGTCGTCGCGGGCGGCGTGGTGGTCGGCTTCCCGGTGCTGACGTCGTTCGCGCTCATCACCGCGCCGGCCGGCCACGCCGCCGTCGTCGTCGCGCTGCTGCCCGCGGTGACCGCGGTCCTCGTGGTGCTCCGCGGGCACGAGCGTCCCCGCGCGTCGTTCTGGGTGATGGCGGCGCTGGGCGCGGTCGCCGCGATCACCTTCGCCTCGGTCCAGGGCGGCGGGTCCGCCGGACTGCACGGGTCGGACCTGCTGCTGCTCGCCGCCGTGCTCGCGTGCGGCTTCGGCTACGCGGAGGGCGGGCTGCTCGCCCGCGAGCTCGGTGCCTGGCAGACGATCTCGTGGGCGCTCGTGCTCGCCGCGGTGCCGATGGCGCTGCTCACAGCGGTCTCGGTGGTGCGGCAGCCGCCGTCGGGCACCCCGCTGGACTGGGCGCTGTTCGGGTATCTCGGGGCGGTGAGCATGTTCCTGGGCTTCGTGGCCTGGTACCGCGGGCTCGCGATCGGCCCGATGGCGCAGGTCAGCCAGGTGCAGCTGGTCCAGCCCGTGCTGGGCATCGCCTGGGCCGCGCTGCTCCTGCACGAGCAGGTCGGCTGGCCGACGGTGCTCGGCGGCGCGGCCGTGATCGCCTGCGCGGGCGTCGCCGTGCGGTCCCGCCTGCGGCAGCCGGGCTGAGGGGCACCGTCCGGCGTCGGGCAGACTGGGCGCACACCCGACCCACCTCCGGAAGGAACCCCGCATGCCCCCGATGTCCCGTCTGGGCCGCCTGTTCGCCGTCGTCGCCTGGATCGAGGCGTTCACCTGGGCCGGACTGCTGGTCGGGATGTTCCTCAAGTACGTCACGGAGACCACGGAGGCCGGGGTGTGGCTGTTCGGCCGCCTGCACGGCGGGGCGTTCGTGCTCTTCGTCGTGGTCACGCTGGTCGTGGGCGTGCGGCTGCGGTGGGGCTGGTTCCGGACGCTCGTGGCGCTGGCCTCGTCGGTGCCGCCGCTGACCACGCTGGTCGCCGAGTGGTGGCTCAAGCGGACGGGCCACCTGGCCGAGCCCGCCGAGCGCGAGGCGGCGGCCCGGGAGCGGGCCGCCGAGCTGCAGCCCACGCGGTAGCGGGAGCGGGTCTCGGGCACGGGTTCCGGGCCCGACTTGAACCTCACGTCGCGTGAGGGCCGAGTCTGGCCGCATGACAGACACCTACCCCGCCTTCGAGGTCAGCCCCGTCCCCGCCCCCGGCCCGGACACCGTCGCGCCGGAGCCGTTCCACGGCATCTACGGGATGCCGATGTTCGTCTCCGTGCCCACCTCCGACCTGGCCGCGTCCACGGACTTCTGGGTCCGCGGGCTCGGCTTCTTCGCGCTCTTCTCCGCCCCCGGCCAGGTGGTTCACCTGCGCCGCTGGATGTTCCAGGACATCCTGCTGGTGCCGGCGGGCCGCCCCGCCGAGGCGCCGGCCCTGAGCGTGAGCTTCTCCTGCGTGCTCGGTCAGGTCGACGAGATCGCGGCGGCCTGCGAGGCGGCCCTTCCGGGCAGTACCACGGGTCCTCGGACGATGCCCTGGGGCTCGGTCGAGCTCGAGGTGATCACGCCCGAGAACGCGCGGGTGGTGATGACCGCGGCCCGGCCGTACGACCCCGAGAGCCCCGAGGCCCAGCACCTGCGGGACATCGGGATCGAGGGGCCCGGGGCGTGACCCGGCTGCGAGACTGATCCGGATGACACATCCGAGCACGACCGACGCGGTGCCGCCGGACGGTCTGACCGTCGGCGGCGCCGCGTCCGTCGTGGGCGTCACCGTCCGGACGCTGCACCACTGGGACCAGGTGGGGCTGGCCCGCCCGTCGCAGCGCACGTCCGGCGGACACCGGCTCTACGACTCCGCCGACGTCGCCCGGCTGCACCGGGTGCGCCTCTACCGCGAGCTGGGCGTGCCGCTCGGCGAGATCGCGGACCTGCTGGGCGCGGCGGCCGACGACGCCGAGGAGTCCCTGTGCCGGCAGCGGGACCAGGTGCGGGAGCAGATCCAGCGGCTGGAGCAGTCCGCGGAGGCGCTGGACCGGATGATCGAGGCGCGCCGGTCCGGCGTCCTGCTCTCCCCCGAGGACCAGGTGGCGATCTTCGGGGAGCAGTGGCGGCCGGAGTGGACGGCGCAGGCGCGGGACCGGTGGGGCGACGGCGAGCAGTGGGCGCAGTACGCCGAGCGCGCGGCAGAGCGCGGGCCCGAGGACTGGCGCCGGATCACGGCAGCCGTCGAGGCGCTCCACGCCGACCTGGCCGCGGCCTGTCGTGCGGGTGTGCGGCCGGGCAGCGCGGAGGCGAACGACCTGGCCGAGCGGCATCGAGCGTCGATCGGCACCTACTTCGACTGCACCCGCTCGATGCAGGTGTGCCTCGGCCGGTCGTACGTCGCCGACCCCGGGTTCCGGTCGTTCTACGACGGCCTGGCGCCGGGCCTGACCGCCTGGCTCCGCGACGTCATCGACGCGAACGCCCGGGAGCACGGCGTCGACCCGGAGACCGCCGTCTGGGCCTGAGGCGACCTGCCTCCCCCGCGCCGGCGCCGGACGTGTGGAAAAGCACATGTGCCTCGTGGCAACGGTGTCGTAGCATCGAGTGTCGGCTGTGCGGCACGAGGCCCGGCCGACGCACCGGTCACACACGACCGGTCGACCACGAGGAGCGAGAGATGCGGGAGCACACCGCGGGATGCGGGGCGGCCGTCTCGGCCTGCTCGGGCAGCACCCGGACCCGCGCCACCGCTCTCTGACCTGGTTACACGGCTCGGAGGGCAGGCGCGGCAGCGTCCCCTGCCCTGCCGCCGGCCGGCCCGGTGACCGACACGCGTCGGTGACCGTGACGCCGTCGTGCGCGCCCGACGACGGGCGCCGACCGGTGGTTTCCGCACGACCGGAAGCCGAGAAACCTGATGAACCCCCTGACCGAGAAGCAGATCCGCGCGTCCTTCCTGAACGCGAGCAAGCGCGAGGCCGCGCAGGCGACCCTCCCCGACCTCGACGACCTCGACTGGGAGCGCCTCGACTACCTCGGATGGCGTGACCGCAAGGCGCCGCTGTCCGCGTACGTGGTGCTCGAGCTCGACGGCGAACCGACCGGCGTTCTGCTGCGCTCCAACGACGCCAAGGCGGGCGGCAAGCGCACCAAGGGCGTCTGCGCCTGGTGCGAGGACGTCGTCGTCACCGAGGACGTCTCCCTGTACGTCGCCAAGCGCGGCGGCGCGTCCGGGCGCAACGGGAACACGATCGGCACGCTGATCTGCACCGAGTTCGCCTGCTCCCGCAACGTGCGCCGCACGCCCACGTTCACCGAGGCCGGCAACGACCCGGCCATGCGTGAGCTGATCACCGACCGCCGCATCTCCGGTCTGCGCGAACGCGCCGCTCGGTTCGTGGCAGAGGTCGGCAGTACGCGCTGACGATCGCGTCGGGCGCACAGGTCCCGTAGACCTGTGCGTCCGACATCCGCGGGTGCCTCTGGCGAGACGCCGGGAACCGGTCGCACCTCCGCCGGCTCACGCCGCGACGCCGCTCGCGCCCCGCATGCGCGCGGCGGCCGCGACGGCGGCCTCGCACCACACGACGGCGGGCCGGTCGACGGCGCCGCGCATCACGATCTGTCGGCACAGCTCGCCCAGCCCCTCGGTGGCGGCGCGCTCGGCGTCCACCCCGGGGTACATCCGGTGCACCGAGAAGACGACGGCGCGCCGGTGCGCGGCCCACTCCGAGGGGTTCGAGGCCAGTCCGTAGGTCCTGCTCTTCGTCGCGGTCATGCACTGAGGACGCGGTGACCCCGCAGATGTCACAGCACTTCGGCCACCAGTTTCGGCAGTGTCCTGGCTCCGCGTCGTAATCTCGCCACGTGCCCCTCTCCGACCGCGAGCCCCGCCTCGACTCCGCCGACACCCCCGTGCTGTTCGCCGCCTACCTGGACTACTACCGGCAGGCCGTGGACCGGAAGGTGCGCAGCCTGTCCGACGCCGACCTGCGCACCTCGCGGCTGCCGTCGGGCTGGTCGCCGCTGGAGCTCCTGATCCACCTGGTGCACATGGAGCGCCGCTGGTTCCGGTGGGGGTTCCTGGGCGAGCAGGTCGACCAGCCGTGGGGCGACCACGCCGGCCAGGACCCGCACGGACCGTGGGCCGTGCCCGACGGCGTAGGCCCGGACGATCTCCTCGCCGCGCTGCACGCCGGGGGCGAGGCGACCCGGTCGGTGCTCACCGGGCACGACCTGGCGGAGCACGCGGTGCTCGGCGGCCGGTTCACCGAGGACCCGCCCACGCTGGCCTGGATCTGCTTCCACGTGCTGCAGGAGTACGCCCGCCACGCGGGCCACCTCGACGTCGCCGCCGAGATCGCGGGCGGCGCGACGGGCGAGTAGCCATCCGCACACGACCTGCACCGTTGTCGGCCGTGGCCCACGGATCTCGCCGCTAGCCTCCGGTCATGCGCACAGCCCTGTGGACGACGGCGGCCGGCGTCGCCGGGCTCGCGGTCCTCGCCGCGCTCGTGGCGACCGGGATCGTCTGGCCGAACCGGATACCGGCCGCGGCCTACGACGTGCGGGGCGTGGACGTCTCGCACTACCAGGGCGAGATCGACTGGGACGTGCTGGCCGCGCAGGACCTCGACTTCGCGTGGATCAAGGCCACCGAGGGCGCGTCGCACACCGACCCCCGCTTCGCGGAGAGCTGGGCGGCCGCGACGCGGACGGACCTGCTCGTGGGCGCTTACCACTTCATGAGCTTCGAGAGCCCGGGCGCGGACCAGGCGGCCCACCTCGCGAGCGAGGTGCCGGCGACCCCGGGCACGCTCCCGCCCGTGATCGACCTGGAGTTCTACGGCCCGTACTTCGACGACCCGCCGGCACCCGACGAGGTGCGCGCGATCCTCGACCCGCTCGTCGCGGGCATCGAGGAGCACTACGGCGTGCCGCCGGTCGTGTACGCGACCGAGGAGGCGTACGACCTGTACCTCGCGGGCCGCTACCCCGACCTGCCGGTCTGGATCCGGTCCGTCGCCTGGACGCCCGGGCTGTCCGACGGCCGGGACTGGACGGTCTGGCAGTACTCGAACCGCGACCGGCTGCCGGGCTACGACGGCGTGGAGCCGTACATCGACCTCAACGTCTTCGCGGGCACGCGCGAGGAGCTGGCCGCGCTCACGCTGCCCTGACCGGGGGCCGGCGGGCCAGCGGCCCGGCGTCCCCGCCGTCAGGCCAGGGCGATGGTCCCGACCAGACCGCCGTCGTGCTCGGCCACCTCGAAGCCGATGCGCTCCAGCGTCCTGCGCGCGGGGGTGCTCGCCACGGTGCGGGCCACGAGCCGCCGGGCGTCCATGGTCCGAGCCGCGGCGACCGCCCAGTAGGCCACCTCGCCCGCGATGCCCTGCCCGCGGTAGGGCTCGCCGAGCCAGAGACCGACCTCGCGCGCCCCCGGGTCGTCGTCGACCAGGGCGAGGCGCGCGGCCCCCACGATCCGGCCCCGGGCCTTGACCGCCCAGGTCACCTCCGGGACGGGAGCGGTCAGGTTGACCCGGCACCGTCGGTGGTAGTCGCGGAAGGCACCCTTGCGGAGCTCGGTCCACGTGGTGCGCGCGTCGTCGGCGGACTCGCCGGACGCGGGCGGCATCACCTCGCCGGGTCGGGCCTCGGCCACGGCGAGGGCGAGCAGGTCTTCGAGAACGTCCTCGCCCACCGGAACGAGATCAACCATCATCTGCGATGTCACGTGGCGGATGATAGTCCGATTTCGTGGCATCCGATGCTACTGAAATATTCAACCACTTCGGGTATGGACAAAGCGGGCATCTCGGAAAAGACTGAGGCTACTGACCTGAACCAAGTCGTGAGGAGCCCTCGTGGAGACCGTGGTACTTGACCCCACCGGCGGTGCGGTGCTTGAAGAAGCCGCCCGCCTGCGTGCGACGGGCCCCGTCGCACGCGTCGCCCTGCCGGGCGGGGTGGAGGCATGGACGGTGACCGACGTCGCGCTGCTCCGCCCGATGCTGGTGGACCCGCGGATCTCCAAGGACTCGCACCAGCACTGGACCGCGCTCGCCGACGGCACGATCACCCCGCAGTGGCCGCTGTACACCTGGGTCACGAGCAAGTCGATGTTCAACTCCTACGGGGGCGAGCACCGCCGGCTGCGCCGCTCGGTCGCGGGCGCGTTCACCGCGCGACGCACCCGGGAGATGCGCCCCGCGGTCGAGGTGGCGACCGCCTCGACGCTCGACCGGCTCGCCGCGGCGGGCGCCGACGGCGCGGTCGTGGACCTGCGCGAGCTGTTCGCCTACCCGATCCCGATCGAGGTGATCTGCGACCTGATCGGGGTGCCCGGCGACGTGCGCGGCGACATGCGCCGGTGCGCGGACACCCTGATGGACACGAGCGTGACGGCGGCCGAGGCCCTGGCCAACCAGATCGAGCTGGGCAAGCTCATCGCGAGCATGGTCCAGGCCAAGCGCGAGCAGCCCGGCGAGGACCTGACCAGCACCGTCGCCGAGGCGCTCACGGACGAGGAGGCCGTCTCGACCGTCCGGCTGATGCTGATCGCCGGCCACGAGACGACCGTCAACCTGCTGGCCTCGGCCACCCGCCTGCTGCTGACCCACCCGCACGTGCTCGCCGCGGTGCGCGCGGGCGAGGTCACGTGGTCGGCCGTGGTCGACGAGACCCTCCGGGTCGCGCCGCCGGTCATGTACATCCCGCTGCGCTTCGCGGTCGAGGACCTGGAGCTCGGCGGCCAGCAGATCCGCAAGGGCGACCCGATCATCGCGGCCTTCGGCGCCCCGGGACGGGACCCGGCCGTGCACCAGCAGCCCGCCGTGTTCGACCCCGCGCGGGCGGACCGCACGCACCTCGCGTTCGGCGGCGGCGCGCACCACTGCCCCGGCGAGCCGCTCGCGCGGCTGGAGGCCGAGGTCGCGCTGCCCGCGCTGTTCGAGCGGTTCCCCGGCCTGCGGCTCGTCGAGCCCGACGGCGACCACGGGCAGGTGCCCGGCTTCGTCGCCAACGGGCCGTCCCGGCTGCCGGCCCGCCTGTCCTAGTCCCGCCGCCCGGAGGCGGCGCGGCCGACACGGCCCGGGCGGCACCGCCGCCCGGGCCCGGCGTCACGCGTTGACGTCGCCGTAGGCCGTGGCCCGGCGGTAGGTCACCGGCATCCGCTCGGGATGCCGCACCCAGGGCGAGTGCGCCCAGGGCAGCCCCTCCTCCGGCACGTGGAGCTGGACGTCCATGTGCCGCAGGAGCTGGTCGACGGCGATCCGCGCGATCAGACGGGCCTGCCGCGGGGCCGGGCAGGAGTGCGGCCCCGTGCCCCAGGACAGGTGCGCCCGGTTGCCCACCTCGTCCCACGGGTCGCTGGTGTGCACGGCCGGGTCGCCGTTCGCCGCGGCGATCGACAGCACCAGGGCGTCACCCTTGGCGATCAGGCGCCCGCCCAGCTCGACGTCGTTGCGGGCGAACCGCAGCGCCGGGGACTGCGCGATCGGCGACTGTCGCCAGAGCACCTCGTCGAGCGCGTCGTCCAGCCCGACCCGGCCGCCGTTCACCCGCGACGCGAGCCGCTGGTCGGACAGCCGCAGGTGCAGGGTCTGGGTGATCCACGCGGTGAGGAAGATCGCCGCGGCATGCATCGGGACCACGGCCGTCGAGGCGATCTCGCCGTCGTGCGCGAAGTTCTGGTGGACCGCGAGGAACGAGATCAGGTCCTGGCCGCCGTCCTCCCGACGCTGCTGGATGTGCTGCAGGATCGTGCCGGCGACGCGGGCCTGCGCGGCCGCCACCTCGTCGCCGTCGCCCACCACGACCTTGGCCGAGTCGGTCATGAGCTGTGCGCCGGTCTCGAGGTCGAACCCGAGCAGCGTGGTCATCGCGAGGAAGCCCATGGGCTGGCAGAACGCCCGGACCAGGTCGGTGGTCCCGCTCGGGCCCATGCGGTCGATGATGCTGATGCACAGCGTCGTGATGTTGTCGCGCACCGTGCGCTCGTCCAGGGCCTCCAGCGCGTCGTCGAGCGGCTTGCGCAGGCGGCGCCGCTCCTCGCCGTCGTGGTGGAACGACGACGGGCGGGGGTCCGCCGGCGCGAAGGTCGCGATGGCGGTGCCGGGCGGCAGCAGGTCCTCGTAGTTCCACCGCCACGTGCGCGGGTCCTTGGCGAACGCCGCCTCGGAGCGCATCACGTGGCAGCTCTCCTGATGTCCCATGACGAGCCACCCGGGCACTCCGGCCTCGATCTCGACCGGCGCCACCGCACCCCACCGCGCACGGAGCGCGTCGTACGCCGCTTGCGGGTCCGGGCTGCTGGTCAGCGCCGTCAGAGACACGAGCCCTGTCAGGTTGGTCAACGAGTCCGTCTCGTACCGAATTGTCCGGTGTGTCATGGCGGTCATCCGACCACAGGCACCCCACCGTCCGGAAGGTCCGGCCGGAACCGTCCACGGGTGGTTTTTCCCATCCCGAACAGAACTCGCCCCTAGACGGACCGCGCGTAGTCGACGCGGCCCAGCCCGAGCCACGACGCGAGCCGCTCGATCTCGGCGTGCACCGCGTCCATCGTCTCCCCGTCGAACGGCAGGTCCTCGTGCACCGCGAAGACGTTCAGCACGCCCTCCTTGCGGTCCGCCTTGGCGTCGAGCTTCCCCACGAACCGCTCCCCGTGCAGGATCGGCAGCGCGAAGTAGCCCCAGCGCCGCTTCCCCTTCGGCTTGTACATCTCCAGCGTGTACTCGTAGCCGAACAGGTCGAGGAGCCGGGCCCGGTCCGCGGCGATGGCGTCGAACGGGGACAGCAGGGCGGTGCGCGGCTCGAAGTCGTCGTCCGCCCGGTCCAGCAGCTCGGGGTCCACCCGCCACTCGCCGTCCACACCCTCGATCCGGACCACCTCGCCGGGCAGGTCCACCCACCAGGCACCGTCGCCCGACCGGCCCTGCGCCCGCTTGCGCGCGATGCCCTCCGCGGCCAGCCGCCGGTCCAGCCGCTCGCGCAGCGCGTCCTCCAGCGGCACCGCCTCGACCTGCGGGTACACCCGGTCGGCGAGGTCCCACAGCCGCTGGCGGCCCTTGCGCCCCACCATCGCGAGCTTGCCCTGCATGTTCAGGGCCTCGAGCATCTCGGCCACGCTGCGCCGGCTGCTCCATCCGTCAGCGCCCCAGGTGAACGGGACCCGCGCCGTGTCAGGCACGTCCTTGGCGAGCACCGGGCCCTCGGCCTCGACCAGCGCGAGCACCTCGCGCTCGAACTCCACGTTGTCGGCCAGCCACCCGCGCATGGTCTCGTTCTGCGGCCACTGCGCCATCTGCTCCAGATAGAGGGGCAGGTCGCCCGTCGAGCGGACGGTGCCACGGAGCTGGAACAGCATGCGGTCCGTGATCGCGTCGTCGACGGCGCCCACCCAGTACTCGTTCCCGAGCCGCGACCAGGCGACGAGGTCCACCGCGGGAGCGACCGCCGACGTCGGGTCCACCGCGAGGAACGTCAGGTCCTCCACGAGGTGCACCAGGTCGACCGGGCGGTGGGCGTCGAGGAGCTGGGCGCGCAGCGCGATGCGGCGCGCCTGCTGCACGGTGAGCCGGTGGGTGGCCATGCCGCGAGGATACGGAAGCACACCGACACGCTCGCCGGACGGCGCGCTCAACCTTTCGCCCCGTTCGACCGTGAAGGAGACATGAGCATGCCGATGGTCGCGGGGCGCTCGAGCCCCGATCCGATCCAAGCCGCCGACGGGTCCCACGAGGCCGGCCCCGTCGACGTCGTGGTCGCCGGCGACAAGGAGGCCGAGTTCGCCTCCTTCATGTCCCGGTCCGCCCCCGCCCTCGCCCGCACCGCCTGGTTGCTGTGCGGCGACACGCACCAGGCCGAGGAGCTGGTGCAACAGGCCCTGATGAAGACGTACCTGGCGTGGCCCAAGGCCCGGCAGGGCGAACCGCTCGCCTACGCCCGGCGCGTCCTGGCGAACCAGCGGATCGACGGGTGGCGCCGACGGCGCCGCGAGGTGCTCATGTCCGCCGACGCCCTGCCCGAGCGGGCGGGCGACAGGCAGGGCACCGACGAGCTGCACGCGGAGCGGGACCGCCTGGCCCGCGCCCTGCGGCTGCTGCCCACCAAGCAGCGCCGGATCGTGGTGCTCCGGCACCTCGAGGGCCTGTCGGAGCGCGAGGTCGCCGACGCGGCCGGTGTCTCCGTGGGCACGGTCAAGTCCACGGCGTCGCGCGGCCTCGTCCGCCTGCGCGAGATCCTCCAGGGCTTCGACGCGACGGACGCGACCGGCACGACAACACCACCTACCCACCACGAGAGGAGCGGGTCATGACCGACGACGAGCAGTTCGCCGAGAACCTGCGCGCCCGGGTGACCCGGGTCGCGCCCCGGATCGACGTCGACGTCACGCGCGTCGTCCCCGCTGCCCGACGGCGACGGGCCGCCCGGGCGGGCGGCGTCACCCTGGCCCTGGGGCTGGCCCTGGCGGGCGGCGCCTGGGTGGCGGCCACCGAGTACGGCGTGGTCCTGCCCGGCGGTTCGACGACGATGCCGGTCGAGCCGTCACCGTCGCCGACCGGGCCGCCCCTGACGTCGAGCGAGGGCGACAGCCTGACCGAGCTGCCCAGCTACCCGTCCATCGACCCGGTGGTGCCGCCCGAGGGCTGGCGGGATGCCACGTACTTCCATGTCGTGACCCGGGGCGCGACCGGCCCGGCCGGCGAGGGGTCCGGGCCCGAGGCGCCGCTGGGCAGCACGCTGGGCAGCGAGAGCTGGTACGGCGACGGCGTCAACTTCGAGCTCACCGCGAGCGGCCCCGCGCTGATGGGTCTCGGCGACTACATCAACATCGAGGGCCACACCCGCAGCTACTCCTGGGCGGAGATGGAGGCGCTCCCGACCGATCCGGAGGCCCTGCACGACGCCCTGCTGAGCAACTACGACGACGTCGACGCCCCGTCGAGCTACGGCATGGAGCAGCTGCGCGACCTCGCTGCCCGCCTGGCCACCCAGGCACCGGCATCACCGGAGCTGCGGGCCGCGGCGTGGGAGGTGCTCACGAACCTCGACGACGTCGAGGTCGAGGAGGACGTCCGGGACTCGGAGGACCGGCCAGGCACCGCGGCGACGTACCAGTACGCCGACGACGACCGGTTCCGGACCGTGATCTACGACGAGACGCGGAACCTGCCGCTCGAGACGCAGGACACGAAGCACGGTACGGACATCTACCTGACGACCGAGTTCACCGGCCTGCCCGAAGAGGTCGCCGACAGCGTCATCGAGATCCCCGACCTCGTCGCGATGACCCGCGAGGACGTCGAGGTCGTGTGCCTGCAGAAGCACCTTGCATGCACGTTGACGGACGAGGAGTCGGACACGGCGCCGGAGGGAACCGTCATCTCGTCCGACCCGGCCAAGGGCGCGCTCGTCATCTGGGGTACCCCGGTGACGGTCGTGATCTCCGCGGGTCCCTGACCGGCACCGCCACCTCCACCCGAAGGCCCGCCACGGGCCCCAGCCTGCGCCGGATGCTCCCCAGCCCGGCGTAGCCTGGGGCCCGTGGCTCATGCCTATAGCACCAGCGCCCGGATCGAGGCGTCCGCCGACGTCGTCTGGCAGGTGCTGTCCGACGTCGAGCGGATGCCTTCCTGGACCAGTGCCATGACCCGTGTGACGCTGCTGGGCCCCCAGCGGGCGATCGTCGTCGGGTCCCGGGTGGAGATCGACCAGCCCGGCCTGCCGACGGCGACCTGGGAGGTGGACGGACTCACCGAGGGCCAGGGCTTCTCCTGGTCGAGCAGCGGCACCCCCGGCGTCCGGACCGGGATCGCGCACCGGGTCACGCCGCTGCGCGGGGTCGGGCCGGACGGTGGTGCGGGGCAGGACGGCGGTGCCGCGTGCGAGGTCACGTTCGCCGTCGCGCGGAGCGGGATGCTCGCCGGCCTGACCGACCTCGCGCAGGCCCCGAGAGCGCGCGAGCTGGTGGACGCGGAGCTCGCCGACCTCAAGGCCGAGGCGGAGCTGCGCGCACGGGACAAGGGCTGACACACCGCCGGAGAGGCGCGTGTCGCAACATTTCGTCCACTGTCTTTTCATAGCCGTCAGGACCGCATTTCGGTGTTGAAAATGCTCCTTACGCTGGGAAAAGGCATCTGGTCGAAAAGTTACGCGCGTTTAGGACAGGCCGATACTTCACGACAAGTGTTATCTGATCGAGACAAGGTGGGTACCCGTATGTAGCGTCGGATTCGCTGCGCCACCGGAGGCACAGCCGCGGACCCCATTCCCCAGACCGGTACGGGACCGCGCAACCGGCGACTTGGAGAACTTCGGTGAGTACCACCGTCCGACGCGGCCGACACCGCGCCGATCACGCTCCTAGCACTCACTTCATGTCCGTCACCCGCACCGCAGCTCGTTCCGGTGCAGTGATCGCGGCATCATCCGGACTTCTCGCCACAGCGTTCGCACCCAGTGCACACGCGATCGCAGGAGACGGTTCGAACCGGCTGGCCAAGGACGTCGCGACGGCACCAGCGGTGCAGGTCGCGAACGACGCGAAGCTTCAGATCGAGAGCAAGGCCGTCAAGGTCACCCCCGCTCCCGAGCCGGAGCCAGAGCCCGAGCCAGTCGTGGAGACCACCACAGCAGAGGTGACCGCGACGTCCACGGCCACCGAGGAGGCCGAGCCGGCCACGCCGGACTACGCGTCCGACGGCTCCATCGGAGCCCAGGCCATCTCGATCGCGATGCAGTACATCGGCATCGCCTACGCGTACGGCGGCAGCTCGCCCGCCACGGGCTTCGACTGCTCGGGCCTGATCAAGTACGTGTACGCGCAGCTCGGCGTGGAGCTGCCCCACTCGTCGTCGTCCATGGTGGCGACCGGGTACCAGGTCACGTCGCCGATCCCGGGCGACATCGTCTGGACCCAGGGCCACGTGTCCCTCTACGCGGGCGACGGCATGGTGGTCGAGGCCGCCAACTACGGCAGTCCTGTGCGCTACACCGAGCAGTGGCAGGACTACGCGGTCTACATCCGCCCGTACTGACGACCCCGTACCGACAACCAGAGCGCAGGAGCACCGCGGCGTGCGCCGCGGTGCTCCTGCGCGCCAGGCCTCAGTACGCGACCGCGGCGGCCGCGTCGACCACGCCGTACCCGTACAGCGGCGTCCACAGCCCGGTCAGACCCAGGAGCGGGTCGCGGGCCGTGTACAGGATGGCGTCCTCGACGTCGTCGGCCGTGCGCCCCTGCGCGAAGAGGAGCGCCGCGACCCCGGCCACGTGCGGCGTCGCCATCGACGTGCCCGCGTAGGAGTCGTAGCTGCCGCCCGCGCAGGTGTCGGAGCCCGTGCCGACGGGGACCGTCGACCAGACGTCGCCGTCGCAGCCGGTCAGCCCGCCCGAGCCGCCGGGCGCCGACACGCTCTTCAGGTCGAGCTTGACCGGCAGCTCCGAGTAGTAGGAGTGCAGGCCGGCGGAGTCGGTCGCCCCGATGCAGATCGCGACGCTGGTGAACGCCGGGTCGCTGCAGAGCGGGGTCGACGAGTTGCCGGCCGCCGCCACGGTGAGCACGCCCCGCTCGCGGGCGTACGCGATGGCGTCGCGCATCAGGGTGTCCACGCCGATGATAGTCAGCAGCTGACCGCCCAGGCCGGAGCCCAGGGAGAGGTTGATGACGTCGGCGCCGTGGTCGGCCGCCCAGCGGATGCCGTCCGCGATGTCCTGCGACGAGCCCGTCCCGGCCTCGAGCACCTTGACCGGCAGGACCTTGGCGTCCGGCGCCACGCCCGCTACCCCGATGCCGTTGTCCGTGGCCGCGGCGACGATGCCCGCCACGTGCGTACCGTGCTCGTCGCCGTCGTTGGCGCCGTCGGGGCCCCTGAAGTCCCCGTCGCCGCACGGACGGACGTCCGCGCAGCCCGTGAAGGTGGCACCCGGCAGGAGCTGTCCCGCCAGGTCCGGCTGGTCGAAGTCGACTCCTGTGTCGACCACGGCCACCACCACGCCCGCGCCGGTGCTGGCCGGCCAGGCCGCCTCGGCGTTGATCTGGTCCAGGCCCCACTGCTTGTCCCGGAGGGGATCGCTGGTCGCGGCCTGCGCGCCCGGCGCGACGGCGACCAGCGCCGTCACGACGAGCGCCACGGAGGTGGCGGCGCCGGCAAAGGACTTCCTGTTCATCTGTGCCCCCTGTGCTCGCACGGGGGTTGATTACCCCCGAACTGGGGCAAACCTAGGGGGACCGGACAGGCGCCGAACAGGCCCCGCGTCCGATCGGGGGTGAAATTTACACGATCGCAATCAGGCCCAGGCCTGGGAGAGCTCGCCCTCGTCGGAGGCCTCCCGGGACAGCCGCAGCGCGGCGATCGAGGCGCCGAGCAGCAGGGCCACCACCCAGGCGCCGAGCTGGTGCCCCTCGGGAGAGATCGCGGCGGAGGCGATCCTGCCCGCGGCCATCGCTACCGCGGACAGGGGGTCCTCGCTGAGGGCCGAGCCGGGCCAGATGTTCTCCTGCACGGCCAGCAGGGCGGGGCCGGCCGCCTGGAACACCCACACGACGCCGGCGGCGGGCAGCCAGCCGAGCAGCTCGATCGGCCGGCTGTCGACGGTGAGGCCGAACGCGACGCCCAGCGCCACCGCGAAGATCCACCAGGTGCCGACCGGGGACACGGAGCCGCCCGGCACGAGGCCCCAGAACCAGCCGTCGAGGAGCACCACGGGCAGGGCGAGCGCGACGCCGCGCAGCGCCGCGGGCCCGAGGCCGGCCAGGAGGCCCGCCGCGAGGCCGAAGAGGCCCGCGGCGCAGGTGACGACGAGCATCCCGAGCGGCATGGCGTCACCGGGCACGGTCTCGCGGGCCGCGAGCCACCAGGACGAGCCGCCCGCGGCCGCCATGGCGGTCAGCGTGCCCGCGATCGCGGCGGCCGCACCCGCGCCGGCCGAGGCGGGGAGGCGGGCGGTGACGCCGGAGAGCAGGCCGCCGATCAGGGCCATGACGACGAGGCCCGCGACGGCGCCGTCAGCCGTGAACGGCAGCGGGAGCAGTCCGGCCGCCGCGGCGTCGGACGCCTCCGCAATGCCTGTGACCTGGTACGACATCTGCGCCAGCCACGGCAGGAAGCCGCAGGCCCACCAGACGATCGCACTGATGGGAAACACCCACCAGGCGGAGATACGGGAGTGCGATTCGCCCATGCGGCCGAACGCTAGCGGATGTGTGATGTCGGTCATAACCCCGGACGCCCGAAACGGCGCAAATCTGCGCCTTCGTTGGGTCAGACCGGAATGCGTAACCCGATCGTGACTTTTTCCATGAACGTGTGTACTTTGACTTCTGCTCCACCCCCACGGTGGAGTCGCGATCCGGACGCCGAATCCTGTCACCGGTTCGTGACCAGACGTTCAAGACAGGAGCGGGGGACCCATTCCCGGGCGACAGCAGGATCGTCGTCCTCGGGGTGAAGCCGGACGGTACCCCCTTGTAAGCCGTGCGGCCGGGTAGCACTCCTCACCCGAACCCGACAGCTGACCTCGCAGGCGGTACAGGAGACCTTAGGTGACGAACTCCCTCCGCGGACGGCATCGTGACAGCCGCCCGGCCCAGACACCACTGACTATCCTCGCTCGTACCGCCACCGAGAACGCCGGCACCGTCGCCCGCCGTGGCGCCATCGCGGCAGCCGCAGGCGGCGTCCTCATCTCGACCATCGCGACGACGGCCCACGCGGCCCCCGCGATGGACCTGAAGACCGAGGTCAAGACCGCGAAGCTCAACTCGGTCGACCTCAACTCCCTCACCGCGGTAGCCAAGCAGTCCCTCGTCGGCGCGCCCACCGTGACCGTCCCGGCCGACGCGAAGATGCCGATCGAGATGGAAGCCCTGGGCACCTCGAAGGGCGCCGACGGCGAGAAGGGCGAGGGCCCCGCCGTCGTCTCGGTCGACGCCCCGGACCCCGTGCCGGTGGGCCAGCAGGCCGTCAACATCGCCTTCAACTACCTGGGCATCACCTACGTGCTGGGCGGCGCCTCGCCGGCTGAGGGCATGGACTGCTCCGGCCTGATCCAGTACGTGTACGCGCAGCTCGGTGTCTCCCTGCCGCACTCCTCGAGCGCGATGCTCAGCTCCGGCTACCAGGTCACGTACCCCGAGCCGGGCGACATCGTCTGGACGCCCGGCCACGTGGCCCTCTACGCGGGCAACGGCATGATCATCGAGGCCTGGGCCGCCGGCATGCCGGTGCGCTACACCGAGATGTGGCAGAACAGCCCGACCTTCATCCGGGTCGTCTGAGCCGGAGGCGCAGCGCAGGGTGAGGGCCGAGGAACGAGGCACTCGCCCGGAGCGGAGCCGCAGGCTCAGACGACAAAGAGCAGAGTCTGAGCCGCAGCACCTAGTGAGGCGCCGCCTCCACCTCGGGCCCCGGCCCGACGGCGGGGCGGCGCCTTTCGCGTTCCCCCGCGAGGCGCGCCCTACTCCGGCCAGTCGCAGCTCTCCGCGATGAACGCGACCAGGTCGGCGCGTGCCGAGTCCGGCATGGGCACGTAGATCACGTGCTGCGCCACCCCGTCGACGCTCGCCGACACGGGCAGGAACGTGCCGCGCTTGTCCTCGCCGACGGCGTGGGCGTCGCAGCGGGCGGGCACGACGGGCAGCGTGACGCTGCCGCCGGACCGCTGGCCGTCGAGCGCCGCGCCGGTCCAGCCGGAGCCGTCGTCGCCCGGGTCGGGGTTGTTCATGATGGTGGTCCCGGCGATGCGGTCGATCGTGACCTCGGGTCCGCCGTCCACCGGCTCGACCCGCAGCGTGACCAGCGCGGTGAGCTCACCGTCCCGGGTCTCGACGGGGACGTCGGCGTCGACGGTCAGGCTCACGCCCGCGGCGACGGCCGCGCCGGCACAGTCCACCGCGTGGTTCCGGGCGAGGTGGCCGCCGGGGTCGCCCACCTCGTCGACGACGACGTCGGTGGCCGGCCCGAGGTCGTCGTACTCGCCCAGGGCCAGCATGAGGACAGCCGACGGCGCGGCGTCCGGCACGGGCTCGCCGGGCCCTGCCGGGAACCCCGCGCACTCCGCCTCGCCCAGCCCGAGGTAGACGTCGCGCGTCGTGCCGGGCCGCAGCGCCGGGGTGCGGTTCTCCTTGGTGGGGTGCGACGGACCGAAGCCGTCCGCGTCCAGGACGCCCGACAGGAGCGTCATCGTCTCGTCCGAGTCGTTGGTGACCGCGAGGACGATCTCCCGGGCGGCGTACTGCGTGCGCCCCTGGTCCACCTGGACGGTGAGGTGGCCGGCCACGTCGTCGGGCACGGGGCCCAGGGTCGACGACGGCGTGGGCGCACCGCCCGAACATGCGACCGCGGCCGCCCCGACCAGCGTCGTCAGGGCGACGACGAGGGCGGTGCGGCCGCGGGCCACAGCGGTCTGCCGGTCAGGCGGTCTTGCGCCGACCGAAGATCGCCTGGGCGATCAGGATGACGATGATCGAGCCGATGACCGCGAACAGCCAGGTCGACCAGGACCAGAACGCGTCGAAGCTGATGTTGAAGAGGAGGCCGCCCAGCCAGCCGCCGAGCATGGCTCCGAGCACGCCGAGAAGCAAGGTGACCCAGAAACCGCCCGGCTGCTTGCCCGGGATGACGATGCGTGCGATGACACCGGCGATCAGTCCGAGGATGAGAAAGGCCCAGAAGCCCATGGCATTTTCCTCCAGTCGTGTTGCTTGCTTGTGCTCTACTCAAGCACTGATTTGGTTCAGTTGCCACCGGACCCGCCGATTAGACCTATATCGGGACATTGCAGGCGGACAAGACAGGGCGCACCGCAGCGCTAGAGTTCGGCCGGGCACGGGGCCCGAGGCACTGCCGGAGCACGGGCTCCGGGCACGGGAACGTTGAGGAGAGACCGGATGAACCAGGACATCGGCACGCAGGCGGTACCGCGGACCGGACGGGAACGGCTCCGGGCGTTCCTCGACCAGAAGTGGGTCACCAACCTGGTGCTGGGGGTGATCCTGGCGAACGCCCTGGTCCTCGGCGCCGAGACGATGGTGACGGGCGCGGCCCTCGACGTCCTGATCGCGATCGACCACACCATGCTCGGCTTCTTCGTGCTCGAGCTGGTGCTGCGGATGGTCGCCTACGGCCGGAAGTTCTTCCGCGACCCGTGGAACGTGTTCGACCTGCTCGTCGTCGGCGTCGCGGTGCTCCCCGCGAGCGAGTCCCTGTCCGCGCTGCGTGCCCTGCGGGTACTGCGGGTCCTGCGGGTGATCACCGTGGTGCCGTCGCTGCGGCGCGTGGTCGACGGCCTGCTGCGGGCCGTGCCGGGGATGGGCGCCGTGGGAGCCCTGCTGGTCCTGGTCATGTACGTGTCGGCGGTCATCGCGACCGGCCTGTTCGGCGCGTCGTCCCCCGAGTACTTCGGCAGCCTGTGGATCTCCCTGTTCACGCTCTTCCAGGCCATGACGGGCGAGGCCTGGCCCGACATCGCGCGCTCGGTGATGGAGACCCACCCCGCCGCGTGGATCTTCTTCGTGCTCTACATCCTGGTCGTGAGCTTCGCGGTGCTGAACCTGTTCATCGCCGTCATCGTCAACGGCATGGAGGAGATCGCGGAGGAGGAGCGCCACGACGACGAGCAGAAGGACGAGCGGCTCGACACCCTGGCCGCGCAGAACCGCGAGATCCTCGCCGAGCTCCGCTCCCTGCGGGCGAAGCTCGACGAGGACGACGACGGCGCGGTCGCCTGACCGTCAGGCCCGGTCCAGCACCACGTTGACCAGGTGCGGCGGGCGGACGACGACCCGCCGCACCGCCCGGTCGCCCACCGCGCGAGTCACCGCCGGCCGCGCCAGGGCCGCCCGCTCCAGGTCGGCCGGCGCGACGTCCGCCAGGACCACGATCCGGTCCCGCAGCCGGCCGTCCACCTGGACCACGGCCTCGACCTCGGAGGTCACCAGGTACGCCGGGTCCACGTCGGGCCACGGCTGGGCCGCGACCGGCGTCGTACGCCCCAGGCGCTCCCACAGGTCCTGGGCGGTGGACGGGGCGAACAGGCTGAGCAGCACCGCGACCGCGGCGACGGCCTCGCGGTAGGCCTCTAGGCCGCCGTCGGACGAGACGCCGTCGTCCGCGTCACCGTCGGACGGCGCCGCGCGCCGCACCACACCCACCAGCTCCATCAGCCGCGCGATCGCGACGTTGAACCGGCCGGCCTCGACCAGGCCGTCGACGTCGTGCACGGTGCGGTGCACCACCCGCCGCAGGGCGTCGGACTCCGCCGTTGGCCCGTCCGCCGGTCCGTCCGCCGGTCCGTCCGCCGGTCGAGCGTGTCGAGACCCTGGTCTCGACACGCTCGACCCGCGGAAGGCGCTCGACCCACGGGACGTCAGCCGCAGCACGCGGGCCAGGAACTTGCGCATCGCCTCCGGCGAGACGTCCGCCCAGTCGACGTCGTCCTCCGGCGGCCCCGCGAACAGCATCGCCAGCCGGACGGCGTCCACGCCGTGGCGGTCCAGCTCGGCGGCCAGGTCCACGCCGTTCCCCAGCGACTTGCTCATCGCGCGGCCGTGGTTGACCACCTGCCCCTGGTTCAGCAGGCGGGCGTACGGCTCGGGCGACGGGACCAGGCCCATGTCGTACAGCACCTTGGTCACGAACCGCGCGTACAGCAGGTGCATCGTCGCGTGCTCGACCCCGCCGACGTACAGGGCGGCGGGCATCCAGCGGGCGGCGTCCTCGGGACGGAACGGGCCGTCCTCGTACCCGGGCGACAGGTAGCGCAGGAAGTACCAGGACGAGTCCACGAACGTGTCCATCGTGTCCGTGTCGCGCTCGGCCGGGCCGCCGCAGCGCGGGCAGGTGGTCTCCACCCAGTCCCGGGCGGCGGCCAGGGGCGAGACGTCGCCGGGCGCCAGCCGGTCCCCCTCCAGGTGCGGCAGCTCGACGGGCAGCTCGTCGTCGGGCACCAGCACCTCGCCGCACGCCGGGCAGTGCACCACCGGGACGGGGGCGCCCCAGTAGCGCTGCCGCGAGACCAGCCAGTCGTGCAGGCGGTAGGTGGTCCCGCCGTTCGGGTCCTCGGAGCGGCCGATCCAGTTGCGCTGCATCGTCAGCACGTGCGCGGGCCAGCCCGGTTCCAGCAGGGCCATGTCGTCCAGCAGGCGGTCGGCGTAGGCGGTGGTCCGGAAGAACCACTGCGTCAGGCTGCGCCCGACGACGGCGGTCCCGCAGCGCTCGCACGCGCCGTCGACCACCTGCTCGTTCGCCAGCACCGTCCGGTCCTGCGGGCACCAGTTCACCTCCGCCTCGGCCCGGTAGGCCAGGCCCCGCTCGTGCAACCGGGCGAACAGCCACTGCGTCCATCGGTAGTACGCCGGCTCGTGGGTGTGCAGCCGTCGCGACCAGTCGAACGAGACGCCGTAGCGCCGGATCGACGCCGCCTGGGTCGCGATGTTCGCCTCGGTGAACACCGCCGGGTGCTCGCCCCGGCGGATCGCGGCGTTCTCCGCGGGCAGGCCGAACGAGTCCCAGCCGACCGGGTTCAGCACGTCGAAGCCCTTGGCGCGCCAATATCTGGCTTGGACGTCGGTGATCGCGAAGACCTCCGCGTGGCCCATGTGCAGGTCGCCCGAGGGGTAGGGGAACATCGTCAGCAGGTAGCGGCGGGGCCGGGCGCCGTCGTCGGCCGCCTCGAACGGGCCGGGCTCTGTGTTGCCGCCGCCGGTGGGTCCTGGGGTGGGGTGCTGCTCGCTCATCGCTCTCGCTCTCCGGTACGTCGATCGGGTCCGGGCACGAAAAAGCCCCTCGCAAGGAGGGGCGGCCGCACCGGTCGTGCCCGATCGAGGGCGAATCCGGTGCGGCTAGGTAAGCAGCGAGCGTGCGGTGCGCATGCGGCCACGGTACGCGGGCCGGCCGGCCGGGTAAAGGACGGGAGCCCGTGGCTCGGCGTGCCCCCAGCGCACTCCGAACCACGGCTCCCGTCCGACGTGTCGTAGCTCGGCCCGCCCCCAGCGAGGTCCGAACTCCGTCCGCGTCACAGGTAGGACGCGGTCCCGACCCGGATGTCACAGCACTTTTCGATGTATTCACATGTGGCCCGGCTCCCAGGCCTACCGGATGAAAACGCATCTCGCGCGCTGAACGCTGCCCTGGGCACTCATTTTCACCCTCACACCGCCCCGAACCGGACGCCACGGAACAATCAGAAGAAATTTCCAGAAGTGCTGTGACATCCGCGCGGCTCGCGCGTCTGGGCTGCATGGAACACACCGAGCACCCCGAACTCGTTCGCCTGGGCGCCCAGTACCTGCGCGCGTACGCGGAGGGCGACGCCGTCAACCTGTACCGGCTCGCGGACGCCTGGGGAGCGAGCGACCTGATCGCCGCCACGTGCGAGGTCGCGCTCGCGATCATCCACGCGACGTCCGGACCGCAGGGCCTCGACGCCGTATCGACCACGTTCTCGACGACCCGGAGGTGAGCACAGATGGACCCCACCAGACCGCCCGTGCCGGCCGCGCCCCCCAGCGGTGCCGCCACGCCGGACGATCACGCCGGAAAGTTGCACAAACAAGGATCTGTGGTGCGATCATTGCCGAGCATGTCGAAACCGGACAGTATGCGCAGAGGGGAGCAGGTTCGCGTGACGACCACAGGTGACCTGCGGATCGACGACTGGGTGGTGCACCGGCCGAACGTGGTGCGCTCCGTCGCGGCCCGCGTGCCCGGTATCGACGCCGAGGAGGCCACCAGCCGAGCCCTGGAGAAGATGGTCCGCATCGTCTCCACCGGCGGCACCATCGACGACCCCGCCCCCTACTGGCGCAGGGCCGCCGTCAACGAGGCCATCTCGATGACCCGTGAGGCGGGCCGCGCCCGACCCGTCGAGGACGACACCCTCGACGGACTCACGCCTCCCGTGCAGGGCGCCGAGCTCGACGCCGAACGCGAGGCGGACGTCAGCATGCTCCGCTCGGCGCTGTCCGACCTGGCCGACGACGACCGCAAGATCCTGCTCGACCGCCACGTCCACGACATGGCGGTCACCGACATCGCGGGCGACCTCGGGGTACGCCCGCACGCGGTGACGATGCGGCTGCGGCGGGCCGAGGAGCGCCTCGCCGGCGCGTTCGCCGCCGCCCACGCCCAGGCCGTCAACGAGCCCGAGTGCCGCACCACCCGTGCCGCCATGCACGACTACCTCAAGGGCCGCCTCCTGCCGCGCAGGCAGCGGCGCCTGGAGGTCCACATGGACGGCTGCACCGAGTGCACCCGCGCGTTCATCGACGTCCGCGAGGTGTCCTGGATGCTCCGCGACCTGGGACAGCACCTCATCGCCGGCGGGCTGCTCAGCACCGGCGCCGCTGCCGGGGCTGCGGGCGCGGCGGGCGCTGCCAAGCCGCGCTCGTTCGGCAAGAAGGAGACCGCCGTCGCCGCGGGCGTGCTGGCCGCGCTCGCCATCGGCAGCGGGGCCGCGGCCCTGATCGTGAACCAGCTCGGCGACCCGCCGATCCAGGCCGTCGAGGATGCCGCCGGTGACGGTTCCGGGGCAGGCGGCGGAGCCGGGTCCGGCGGGTCCGGCGCGGGTGGCGGGGGCGGCGACGCCGGTGGTTCGCCGTCCACGTCGGAGGATCCGTCGACGGACGAGAAGCCGCCGTCGATCCCGCCCGCCGACCCGCAGCCGCGTCCCGCCACCACGCCGAAGGAGGACGGGACGACCACGCCCGCCGACGCGGCGCCCGTGGTGGCCGAGCCGGCGCCCGCTCCGGACACCGAGGCCCCCAGCGGCTCCGGCGGTTCCGGCGGGGGCTCCGGCCCGGACTCCGGCTCCGGGTCGAACCCGGGCGGTGGCTCGGGCACGCCGGAGGAACCGGAGCAGCCTCAGCAGCCCGAGGAACCGCCGACCGATCCCGAGCCGCCGGTGGAACCGCCGGAGGTCCCGGAGGAGCCCCCGGCGACGACACCGGGTGTCGGGACCGCGCTGAGCGAGCTGCTCGCCAGCCTCGGGCTCGAGGGCCTGCCCGGGATCGATCTCGCGACGACCACCCTGGACGAGATCTGGCAGCTGCTCTTCGGCACGTTCTCGACCGTGCCCGACGAGACAGATCCGGCGACCGGGGACTGATGGTCGCGCGGGCCTCCCACGAGGCCCGTGTCCGCTCACTGCTGTGCGTCCGCACAGGTCATCTGGGCGCTAGCCCAAGATCGTCCCGCCATCACACGGGTCCCTTCCATGCGCATACATTCTTTGCGAGCATGCACGCCCGGGGGCACGCGCGACGAGGTACCACCAGGTGCCGCGTCGTGTGCAGGAGGGGGGCCGCGTGACCGTCACGAGCGCCGACCTGAGCCGGTGGGCGGCACACCGGCGCGCCGTCGTCTTCACGGTGTCCCGGCGGGTCCCCGGTGTGGACCCGGAGCTGGCCGCGAGCTGCGGTCTCGAGCTGCTCTGCGTCGAGCTGCTCAAGGAGAGCGACGTCGTGGACCCCCTCGCCTTCTGGAGCAGCGCCTCCATCGAGGTGGCGCGGCGGATGGCCCAGCAGCAGGAGGAGGCCGCCGACAGCCCCGCCGACGGCGTCGTCGGGCCCGGGCCGCTCCGGCACGCCCTCGACCTCGAGGTGCTGAACCTGGCCATGGAACGGCTGCCCGCGGGTGAGCAGCAGCTCCTCTGGGACCACCACGTCGGGTCCCGCCCCGTGGCCGCGATCGCCGACGAGATCGGCGTGCTCCCCTACGCCGCCAAACGGCGCCTGCGCCGCGCCGAGAACCGGCTCGCGAGCACCTTCGCCGAGACGCACGCCGGCACCACCGCCGACCTGCCGTGCCGGACCACCCGGGCGGCCCTGCACGACTTCGTCCGGAACCGCCTGCTGCCCCGCCGTCGGCAGGAGGTCGAGGACCACATGGTCGGGTGCGCCGGCTGCACGCGGGCATACGTCGACGTCCGCGAGTCCTACTGGATGCTGCGCGCCGCCGCACCGGTCCTGCTGCTCGGCACCGCGGCGGCCCCGGGCACGACGGCGGCCGCGGCGGGGGCCGCGGGGACGGGTACCGCCGGGAGCGGGCTCGCCGCGACGGGTGCGGCCGCCACGGGCGCGGTCGCCACCGCGGCGGGTGGCGCGGGCGGAGCGGGAGCCGGCGGCTGGTTCACGACCGTCGGAGCCCGGGCTGCCCTGACCGCCCGGAGCGTGCTGACCGACCCGATGAGCCTGACCGCGACGGTCGCGGGCGGCCTGTTCGTCACCACGGCCGTCACGACCGGGGTGGTGGGCGGCGTCGACGCCGCGCCGCCGTTCCCCGAGACCGGGACGGTCGCGGTCTCCGCCGCGGACGAGACCCGGCACGCCGTCCGGCAGGCCGCCCAGGTCTCCCCGCTGCCGGACCCGGCGGACGTCCCGCGGCTCACCGACGTGAGCCCGGCGCGGCTCACCCCGCCGGGTCTCGCGAAGAAGGACGGGGTACCGCCCGGCCTCGCGAAGAAGGACGGGGTACCGCCGGGCCTCGCCAAGAAGGACGGTGTCCCGCCCAGCCTGGCGAAAAAGGACGGGGTACCGCCCGGGCAGGCGAAGAAGGCGGTCCCTCCAGGGCAGGCCAAGAAGAACGGGACACCTCCCGGCCAGGACAAGAAGGCGACTCCGCCGGGGCAGGCGAAGAAGGACGGGACCCCACCGGGCCACGCCAGGAAGGACAAGGTCCCGCCCGGTCAGGCCACGAAGGCCGCCCCGCTGGGGCAGACCGCCCAGCCCGCCCAGCCGAACAAGGCCGCCCAGCCCGGCCACGCGACGAAGGACGGCGTCCCGCCGGGCAGGTCGAAGTAGGGCGTCAGGGCAGGTCAGGTGCCGCGCGCTCCAGGAGCACCAGCACCTCGTAGTGCGAGGTCTGCGGGAACATGTCGAGCAGCCGCGCCCGCACCGGCCGGAGCGAGGGCATCGCGGCGAGGTCCTTCGCGAGGGTCGTCGCGTTGCAGCTCGAGTACAGGACGTGCTCGATCCCCGAGCCCTCCAGCCAATCCGCCAGGTCGGGGCCGATGCCTCGCCGGGGCGGGTTCACGATCACCATCTCCGGCAGCCCGGGCCTCTGCGGCCCGACGGCGAACGCCGTCGCGTCCCCCGCCGCGAAAGTGACGTCGCGGAACCGCTCGCCGCCGTCGCCGTCGCGCAGCCGCTCCACGGTGCCCGACGCCGCCACGACCGCCTCGGCGCTGATCTCGATGCCGGTGACGGCGCGCCCGGGCGCCGCGCAGTGCAGGGCGAAGCCGCCGACGCCGCAGTAAAGGTCCCAGAGGCTGCCCGGGTCCACCTCGTCGACCCAGGCCCGCGCCTGGCGGTACAGCTCGGTCGCCACCGCGGTGTTGGTCTGGAAGAAGCTCTGCGGGCGCAGGTCCAGCGTGATGTCGTCGATCCGCATGGGGAGGGTGGTGCGCTCGGTGAGCGGGATCTCCAGGTCGCCCTCGAGCACCGCGGCGTGCGCGGGCTGGATGTTCGCCGACGCCACCGCGAGGGCGGGGAGCTCCGACCGGAGCGAGCCCAGGTGCTTGCGGATGCGGGCGATCGCCTCCTGGGAGCGCAGCACGAACCGCACCATGAGCTCGCCGTCGGGCGACAGCGTGACCAGGAGGTACTTGAGCTCGCCGCGCTGCTGGGCACGCTTGCCCGTGCCCGAGACCTGGTACGGCTCCAGGTTCGCCCGCGTCACGAACGCGGCCAGCGGCCCGAACGACGCCTGGAGCGCGTCGGGGTAGAGCCCGCAGTCCGTCAGGTCGACGCCGTGCCCGCCCCGGTCGAGGATGCCCAGCACCGGCTCGGCCACGGTCCCGCTGACGACCATCTTGGCCTTGTTCCGGAAGCCGGACTCGACGCTGCTGACCGCCGGGAGCCAGGTGGGCGCGGCGGCGACGGGGTCGAGAAGGGCGGCGACGTGCCGCTCCTTGTCGAGCACCTGGGTGGGGTAGTCGATCTCCAGGAGGGTGCAGGAACGGCAGCGGTCGGCGTCGTAGTGGGGGCACTGCACCGACCCATTATCCAGCCCCGCGCGACCGCCGGGATCAGCGGCGGCCGCGCGGCAGGGCACCCGGCCGGGTCGGCCCGGCCGGGCGGCCGGGTCAGCCCGTGTACTCGAAGTGCCAGGGCTCCTCGCGCCCGCCGCCGGCCCGCGCCCAGTCCGGGTGCTCCCAGCCGAACTTCGGCCCGTTGGCCGCGAGCCACTCGAACTCGGGCTGGCCGAACCGGAAGCCGTCGTCCACAGGTACGTCCACAGCGGCGGCCCAGCCGTGGTTCGAGGTGCCGGGCGCGGCGACCTGCCCGGCGCCGAACTCGTCCATCGCCTGGAGCTGCCAGTCGTACGGGCGGTAGCCGTACTCGACCCGCAGCGGCTTGCCGAGCTCGGCCTCGAACGCGGCGCCGAGCCGCTTCCAGTCCTCGGCGGCGTCGCACCGCAGGTACTGGTTCTGCCCCTCGGGCCCGACCCCCACCTTGCACAGGTCCTTCTGCGCCAGCCGCCCGTTGCTGCCGTCCGCCGCCGTGGCACGCACGGCCCACGCGGCGCCCTCGATCGCCACGCGCGCGGCCTCCCGCTCCTCCGCGAGCCCCTGGACGGCCGTCAGGTCGTTCGCGTCGGCTCGTGCCGCGAGCGCCGCCTCGCCCTCCGTGCGGTCCGTCATGAGGGCCTTGCGCTCCGCTGTGGGAGCCTTCAGCCCGGCGGCCCAGTCGAGGGTGTACTTGGAGTCGCGCACGGAGATCTTGAGCTGGGCGGTGACGGACGACAGGGTGGCCTGTGCCTCGGTGAGCTGTGCGGCGGCGTCGGCCTCCTGGTCGCCCGCGGCGTCGGCCTCGGCCTGGGCGTCCTCGCGCTGCTGCTGCCACTGCCGGAAGGAGTCCTGGACGTCCGCGGTCGCCGCGGTGAGGGTCGTCGAGGCGGTCTGCATCGTCATCGACCACTCGGTGGCCTGGGCCTCCAGCGCGTCCAGGTCCTCGGCGGCCTCGAGGCCGGCGGCCCCGGCCTCGGGGATCGACGGTGGCACCGTGTCGCCGAGCTCCTTGGCTGCGGCGACGTGCCCGGCGAGCTCGGCGCGCAGCGCGCCGTCGAGCACCTTGCCCTTGGAGGCGGCGAGGGCGTTCTCGGCGGCCTCGATCTGGGCGGCGAGCCCGTCCTGGGCGGCGCGTCCCTCGTCGACGGCCTGGACGACGTCGGCGCGTGCTTCGTTGAGCTGTTCCAGCTCGCGCTCGTTCCCGGTGTGCACGAGAGCGAACACGATGCTGCCGGTCAGCGCCGCGGCGGCGGCGATGAGGAAGACGAACAGCGGTCGCATGGAGCCGCCGTCGGGCCGTCTGCCGGGCCCGAGCGGCGGGATGTCCGTTCTACCGGACGCCACCTCCGGGGTCGACGCGGACCGGGCGGGCTTCGGTGCTTCCGCGAGAGCGGGTGCGGGCGAGGGCCCGGAGGATGTGGACGGCTCCACGTTGATGGGCATGGCCCGCAGTTTGGCGAATCTCGGGCGTCGGCGCTAGTTGCCTGCCTGCTCAGCGAGGTTCTTGAGCTTGTCGAAGTAGGCGACCGCCTCGCCGTCCTGCCAGTCCGGGATGTTGGTGTTGCCGGCGTAGAGGCCGACGGACCGGTCGGTGAGCTCGCGCAGGATGTCCGCGTGGCCGGCGTGCCGGGCGGTCTCGTCAGTGACGTGCACGATGATCCGGAACAGCGTGACCTCGCCGGTGCGCCACCAGGGCACGCGCCCGACCGTGTCCAGGGGGAGCGTGTCGATGGTCTCGTCGCAGAACGCCCAGGCGCGCCGGTAGAGGTCCACGACGGAGGCGACCGACTCGTCCTCGGTCGCGTACCAGTCGGCCTGCGGGTCCTGCTCCCAGTCCTGGTCGGAGACGAGCTCCGCCGGGTCGGGCCACTGGCGGCCGAAGACCGGCCCGAGGTAGCCGATCTCGACGTTGGCGCAGTGCTTCACGATGCCCAGGAGGTTGTTGCCGGAGGGCACCAGGGGCCAGCGCGCCTGCTTCTCCGTGAGGCCCTCGAGCTTCCACACGAGGGCCTCACGGGTCTCCTGGAGGTACTTCTTCAGGATCTGCTTCTGCTCGAGCTCCGCGACGCCCGCGGTCCCGCCGGTGGTCTGTGACATGGGGACAGTGTGTCCTCAGCCACCGACATTCATCGAGTTCTTTGCACCCGGGCCCGCCGTCCCGGCTTCCGGTGGAGCCACCACTCGGCGAAGAGGAGGTTCGCGATCCAGGACACCCACGCCGAGGCGATGGCCGCGCCCTCGATCTCGGGCGCGCCGAACCCGACGGACGGGTCGGTGAGCGCCTCGGGCACGTAGATCGCGATGAGCACGGGCGCCCAGAACCGGTTGGCCACGATCGAGAAGGCCAGCGCGGTGCTGCGGACCATCCACTCGCGGTGGTCGGCGAACCTGCGCTGCCGCACGGCCCGGTAGCCGAGCAGCGTGAACGTCAGGAGCAGGACGGCGAGCAGCGTGTTGGCCACCTGCTGCGCCACGCCGGCGCTCGGGAACTGTGCGGTGACCAGCGCACCGGTGCCGGACACGAGCGCCGAGACGACGTAGACGCGGCCGCTCCACCGGTGCACGCGCGGGTGGTGGGCGCGCAGCCACGGCCAGAGCTGGAGCACGCCCGCGGTCAGCATCACCGAGCCCGCGAAGATGTGGGTCACCAGGGCCGGGTAGAACGCCGGCCCGCGGTCCGTCGGGACCAGGGACTGCGTCGGGTCCAGGCCCACGTACCGGGGCAGGGCCGTCACCAGGAACACGCCGGTGATCACGGCGAGGGGCGCGATCCAGGGGCGGCGCCACCAGCGGACGGCCTCCTGCCGCCCGGCCCCCTGCCGCTCAGCGCCGGGCACGGAAGGCCAGCCCTGCGGCGACGGCGAAGACCAGCCCGAGACCCACGCACCAGGTGACCGCGAGCGCGGCGGCGCCGGCGGGGTCGGCGACCCCGGCGACGGTACCCGCCGTGTCCCCGGCGAGCAGCCCGCGGACCGTCTCGATCACGGGCGTCACGGGCTGGTGCTCCGCGAACCCGCGCAGCCAGCCCGGGAGTGTGTCGACGGGCACGAACGCGCTCGACACGTACGGCAGGAACATCACGAAGAATGAGAAGCCGCCGGCGGCGTCGGGCGACCGGACCAGCACGCCCACGAACGTGGCGAGCCAGGTGATCCATCCGACGAAGAGCAGGATCATGCCTACCGCCGCGAGCCATTCGAGGGGCGTGGCCTGGGGCCGGAACCCCAGCAGGATCGAGACGCCGAAGACGATCGCGGTGGTCGCCAGGTTCTTCACCAGGCTGGCGACCACGTGCCCGGACAGCACGGTCCAGGAGCTCACGGGCATCGACCGGAGCCGGTCGACCATGCCCCCGGACATGTCGCGTTCCACCGCCATCGCCGTGTTCGCGGCGCCGAAGCCGGCCGCCAGCAGGATCACGCCCGGGGTCACGTAGTTGATGTAGTCCGTGCCGGTGTCCAGCGCCCCGCCGAACACGAGCACGAACATCAGCAGGATGATGACCGGCAGCACCACCGCGGTGATCATCGCGTCCGCGTCGCGCGACATGAGCCGCAGGCCGCGGGTGGTCATCGTCGAGACGTCGCTCAGGACGTGCGTCATGCCGCCACCTCCGTCGTGCGGGCCGGGCTGCCCTGGCCGGCGTGGCCGGTCAGGGTGAGGAAGACGTCGTCGAGTCTCGGCGCCCGCACCTCCCAGTGCTCGGGCGCCACGCCGGAGTCCTCGACCACCGACAGCACGGAGCGCACGTGCGCGACCGAGCCGTCGGTGGGCACGCGCACGCGCGCGCCGTCGACCGTGGCGGCCGCGAGCGCCGGTGCGATCCGGCCGGCGTCGGCCGGGGTGGGGAACGTGAGCTCGACGCCCGCCTCGCCCACCTGGCGCTTGAGCTGCGCGGGCGTGCCCTCGGCGACGATGCGGCCGCCGTCCACCAGCGCGACGCGCTGCGCGAGCCGGTCGGCCTCCTCCAGGTACTGGGTGGTCAGGAGCACACTGGTGCCGTCGGCGACCACGCCGCGGACGACGTCCCACAGCGCCTGCCGCGACCGGGGGTCGAGCCCGGTGGTGGGTTCGTCGAGGAACATGACGCGGGGCCGGGTGAGCAGGCCTGCCGCGAGGTCGAGCCGGCGCCGCATGCCGCCCGACCAGGTGCCGACGTGCCGGTGGGCGGCGTCGGCCAGGTCGAACGCGGTGAGCAGCTCGGCCACGCGGTCGCGCACGACCCGGCGCGGCAGGTGGGCGAGCCGGCCCATCATCGTGAGGTTCTCGGCGCCCGACAGCTTGTCGTCGACGGCGACCTGCTGCCCCGTGAGGCTGATGATCTCGCGCACCCGCCGCGCGTCGCGGACGACATCGAGCCCGCCGACGGTCGCGCGTCCGGCGTCGGGCCGCAGCAGGGTGGACAGGATGCGGACAGTGGTGGTCTTGCCCGCCCCGTTGGGGCCGAGGAGCGCGAGGACCGCCCCTTCCTGGAGCTCGAGGTCGAGCCCGTCCAGCACGGGCGGGCTCGTCGAGCCTCGCCTCCCGAAGGACTTGCCCAGCCCCTCGGCCGTGACGATCGCTGCCATGGTTCCTTCTTCCGTCCAGATACTGTTTATGGCCTACGCGATTTAGTGTGGGGCGTAAACAGTATGGGGTCAAGAGAGTTTCGGGTCGGATCATCCCGGCGGAGCAGGGCAGGATGGAGCCGATGCGCACCGACGACACGCCCGGGCCGGCCGGGCAGCCCCCGGAGACGCCCGAGCAGCCGCAGCCCGCGGCGCGGGAGCACGAGCTGCCCGTCGTCGTGCAGCGGCTCTGGGGGGACGCCGCGCCGCGCCGCCGCGGGCCGAAGCCCGCGCTCTCCGCGGGGCAGATCGTGCGGGCAGCCATGGACCTGGCCGACGCCGAGGGCCTCGCCGCCGTCTCCATGGCCCGGGTCGCGGAGGCCGTCGGCTACACGTCGATGGCCCTGTACCGGCACATGTCCGGCAAGGACGAGCTGCTGATCCTCATGTCGGACGCCGTGGCGGCCGACCTGCCCGACATACCCGAGGACGGTGGCTGGCGGGCCGGGCTGGAGGCCTGGACCCGGGCCCAGATCGACCTCGCCATCACCCGCCCGTGGATGCTCGACCTGCCGCTGTCCGCCGTCCCGCCGGGGCCCAACCGGGTACGCTGGATGGACCAGGCGTTCGGCGCCCTGCGCGACGTGGACCTGCCCGCGGACGAGAAGCTCGCGATCGTCGGCCTGCTGGCCCAGCACGTGCTGGGCGAGGCCCGGGTGCACGTCGAGACCCGGCGCGCGGCGGTGGAGAAGGTCCGGCGCGACGCCGGGCTGCCCGACGAGACTCCCGAGGCGGACCTGGACCCCGCCGCGATCGAGGCTGCCGACCCCTTCGCGGACTTCGAGACGGTGCTCCTGAAGTACGCCGGGCCGCAGGCGTACCCGAACCTGTTCGCGTCGTTCGCGTCGTGGCAGGGAGGGACGATCGACTCGCCCGCCGACGACGACATCGCGTTCGGCATCACCGTGGTGCTCGACGGCGTCGACGCCTACCTGCGGCGGCGGGGTGCGATCGGCGGCGTCGGTTCGTGACCGGTGATGCCGGCCGGGAGCCCCTCGGCAGGGCGGATCAACGGTCCTGGCGCGACCACAGGCAGCGGTTTTCGGACGTCGTGCACAGGCGGGCGGCCGACCGGCGCGGAGTGCCGGTGCCGTGGGTCAGAGTGGTGCCGTGACCACTGACCGCGTGACAGACCTCAGGACGCCGGGCGACGACGCCGCCCCGGCCCAGCGCTGCTTCGGCGACGGCGACCCCCTCTACTCGGCGTACCACGACGACGAGTGGGGCGTGCCCGTGCACGGCGACCAGGCCCTGCTGGAGCGCATCGCACTGGAGGGCTTCCAGTCCGGGCTCTCCTGGATCACCGTGCTGCGCAAGCGCCCGGCGTTCCGCGAGGTCTTCGAGGGCTTCGACCCCGAGCGGGTGGCGGCCTTCGGCCCCGACGACGTCGAGCGGCTGCTCGGCGACGCCCGGATCATCCGGAACCGGATGAAGATCGAGGCCACCGTCGACAACGCGCGGGCCGTGGTCGCGCTGCACGACTCGGGCCGCACGCTCGACGAGCTGTTCTGGTCCTTCGCCCCGGAGCCCACCGAGCACGCGCGCCGGGCCACGTTCGCGGACCTGCCGGCCTGGACGGCCGAGTCGAAGGCCATGAGCAAGGCGCTCAAGAAGGAGGGCTTCCGGTTCATCGGCCCGACCACGGCCTACGCGGCCATGCAGGCCTGCGGCCTGGTGGACGACCACCTGGCTACGTGCCCGGTGGTGCTCCGCCGGGCCGCGGAGGCCGGCCGGGTCGCGGCGGCCGGGGCCTCCGAGGTGGCCGGCTGAGAGTCACAGGTCGGCGCACGGCTCCACGACCGGGAGCACCGCGTCGCGCACCCACGCGGCGAGCGACGTGCCCGGCGGGCGCAGGATCACGGTGTCCACCCCGTGCACGGCGAAGCCCCGCATCTCCTCGACGAAGGCCGCGGTGTCGTCCGGGCCGATCGGCCTGCCGCGGTGCAGCATGGTGACGCGGATCTCGGCGGAGTCGCGCCCCACGTCGTCGCAGTGCCGGTGCAGCACGTCGAGCAGGTGGCGCAGCCGCTCCGGGGTCTCGGCGAACAGGTTGCACGCGTCGGCGTACTGGGCCACGAGCCGGAGGGTCTTCTTCTCGCCGGAGCCGCCGATCATGATCTCCGGCCCCGACAAGGGCGGCGGGTAGCACAGCGTCTCGGCGAGCTGGAAGTGCTTGCCCTCGAACGGGCCGTCCTCCTGCGGGTCGTACATCTGGCGGGCGATCCGCACGGTCTCCTCGAGCATCTCGAACCGCTCCTTGACCGGCGGGAACGGCACCCCCAGCCCCGCGTGCTCCTTCTCGTACCAGGCGGCGCCGATGCCGTAGGTCGCGCGCCCGCCGGAGACCACGTCGAGCGACGCCACGATCTTGGCCAGCAGGGCCGGGTACCGGTATGTCACCCCCGTGACCAGTGCGCCGAGCTGCGCCTTCTCGGTCACCCCGGCCAGGTAGCCCAGGGTCGTGTACGCCTCCAGCATCGGGTCCGACGCCGGGAAACCCTGGTGCTCCATCTGGAAGTAGTGGTCCATCACGGAGATCCACGAGACGCCGCCCTCGTCGGCGTACCGGGCGGCGTCCGCCAGCTCGGTCCGCATCCCGGCGGGTTCCATCGAGTCGAAACGCATGAAGTGGGTGCCGATTCGCATGCACCGATCCTCCTCCGCCGACGCCGGGCGTCAAGCGCGGGGCGTCACGCGCGGGAGACGACCAGCTCCTCCGTGCGTCCCAGGACGCACGCCACGAGCCACGTGATCGAGTCCGCCGTCTCGCGCGGGGACGCCGTCGGCTGCATGACGTGGCTCAGCGCCGTCCGCACCACGATGTCGATGGTCGCCGCGATCCGTTCCGGCGGCAGCGTGACCTCGTACCGGTCCACCCGGTCCTGGACGACCACCTTCACTGTGCCGAGCAGCGACTCCGAGTGCGTGGTGAGCAGGGGCAGCAGCTCGGTGTCCGCGCCGTGCGTCGCCGAGACCACGGCACGCAGCAGCGCGTTCCCCTCGGCGAACCGCAGCGTGCTCTCCACGGCCTCGTGGATCGCGGGCAGCAGGTCGTCGGGGTGGTTGTCGAAGGCCTCGACGATACGGAAGACGAACTGCGCGGACTCCGTGAGCACCATCGCCTCGGCCAGGTCGTCGCGGCTGCCGACCGCGTTGTAGACCGTCTGGCGGCTCACGCCGGCCTCGGTCGCGAGGCGGCCCATCGTCACCTTCGACCAGCCGTGCTCGCACGTCAGGCGGACCGCAGCACCGATGATCCGACTCCGGTTGGAGATCGGGTCGTCGTCGTGTCCGGCGGTCGCCTCGGCCATGCCCAAATCCTAGGCAACGGGTGAACTTCCGGGCCGTGGGACATGGCCTCGGAACCGTCTTTTCACCCGCTCGTCATTTCGTCCTGCGGAGCGTCGGGCGAGCGCGGCTCCGACCGCTCCGTCGCTGAGGACCCCCTAGAGTGGCGGGCATGGACCTCGAAGAACGCCTGGCAGTCTTCATCGACTACGAGAACCTGGCGCTCGGCGCCCGGGAACACCTGGGCGGGATGCAGTTCGACTTCGGCCCGATCGCCGACGCGCTGGCCGTGCGCGGCCGCGTCGTCGCGCGCCGGGCGTACGCGGACTGGTCCTACTTCGACGAGGACCGCCGCATGCTCACGCGGCACCAGGTCGAGCTCATCGAGATGACCCAGCGGATGGGGGCCTCCCGCAAGAACGCCGCCGACATCAAGATGGTGGTCGACGCCATCGAGATGGCCTTCGAGCGCGACTACATCTCGACGTTCGTGATGTGCACGGGCGACAGCGACTTCTCCCCGCTGGTCCACAAGCTGCGCGAGCTGAACAAGCGCGTCATCGGCGTCGGCGTCGAGAAGTCGACGTCGCGCCTGCTGCCGGCCGCGTGCGACGAGTTCCTCTTCTACGACCGCCTCGAGGGCGTCGAGGTGCCCGACGAGGACCAGGGCGCCCCGGCCCCCAAGCGCGGCTCGCGTGCCCGCAAGTCCGGCACGGCGGAGCGCGCCACGGCGCAGAAGGCTCCGGCGACGTCGCGCCGCGCCAAGGCCGCGGAGGCGGTCGCGGAGGCCGTCGCCGACGCGAACGCACCCGAGACGTCCGCCGAGGCACCGGCCGAGGCCGAGACGAAGCCCGCGACCCGGCGGCGGAAGAAGGCGGAGCCCGCTCCGGTGCCCGCCGAGGCCCTGGAGCAGGCCGAGGCCGAGATCGAGGCCGTCATCGAGGCCGAGCAGGAGGAGGACGGGTCGGGCACGAGCGACGCGCCGATGGAGGTCCGGGTGGCGCAGACGCTCGGCGACCTGCAGTCGTCCACCAGCGGCGCCGTCACCGCGTCCGCCCTCAAGCGGACGCTGCTGCGCAAGGACGCCACGTTCAGCGAGTCGGACTACGGGTTCCGCACGTTCGGCGAGTTCCTGCGGTTCCTCGCGGACCGCGGGTTCGTGGAGCTGGCGCCAGGCCCCTCGGCGGGCGACCCCGAGGTGTCGCTGCCCGAGCAGGGCGACACCGACGCGGCCTTCGCGCTGCTGCGCGACGTCGTGCAGGACTCCAACGGTTCGGCCGCGCTGTCCGGCCTGAAGAACGCGGTGCGCAAGCGTCGCCCGGACTTCTCCGAGAAGGCGCTCGGCTTCCGCGGGTTCCTCCAGTTCGCGAAGGCGGCGGAGGCCGCGGGCACGGTCTCCCTGGCCTGGGACGACGACGCGGACGACTACCTGGTCACCGCCTGAGCCGGAGATGCAGCGCAGGGTGGGGGCCGAGGAACGAGGCACCCGCCCGAAGCGGAACCGCAGGCTCAGGCGGCAAAGGTAGAGCCTGAGCCGTCTCTCCTTTGAGACCTAGGTTTCTTCGCTTTGGAGCGGCCGAAAGCGAAGAAACTTAGGTCTCGAAGGGGATGAGCAGAACCGCAGGTTCAGACGGTGGAAGAAACCGCGTAGTCCCTCCGCGCCTCGTCCCGGAACTTCGCGGGCGACGAGCCCACCACGCGGCGGAACGCGGTGCTGAACGCGCTCTCGGACTGGTAGCCGGTGGCCTGCGTGAGCTCGGAGATCGACAGCGTGTCCCGCACCAGGGCGTCACGCGCGAGGCTCATGCGCCACTGGATGAGGTACTCCAGCGGCGGCACCCCGACGTGGCTCTTGAAGGCCTGGGCGAACGCGGACCGTGACATGTGGCTGATGCCGGCGAGCTCGTTGAGCGTCCACGAGTGCGCCACGTCCGCGTGCACGGCGCGCAGGGCGGCGCCGATGCCGTCGTCGTTCAGGGCGCCGAGCCAGCCCGTGGGCCGGTCGGTCTGGCCGGCGTGGGCACGCAGCATGTGCACCAGCAGGATCTGGGCGAGGTGGTTCTGCACCAGCGGGCCGCCGGCCGCGGCGACCCCGACCTCGGTGGCCAGGTGGTCGATGAGCTGCGCGAGCCGCCCGCCGTGGGGATCGCCCGCGCGGACGATCACGAGCGGCGGCAGCAGGTCGGTGAGGAGGGCGGCGTTGTCGTCGTCGAACCCGATGTGCCCGACGCAGATGTAGACGTCGTCCTCGGACTCCGGGCCGATCCGCACGAGCCCGTCCTCGGCGGTCGCCCAGGCCTGCTCCGCGGGGCGCGGGCGCGCGTCGGGCGTGCCGGCCAGCACGTAGGGCGGCGGGTTGCCGAGCATGAAGGTGTCGCCCGCCCGCAGGAGCACCGGCTCCTGCCCCTCCAGGATCAGCCAGCACGACCCGTGCACGACGCCGCCGATCCGCACGTGCAGGAACGGCTCGAAGCGCAGCGCCCACTCCCCCACGGCCCGGAGGCTGGGCCCGACCACCGTGCGGGGCCGGAGCAGGCCGATCGCGTCCGCGACCGGGTCCTGAAAACCGAGCATCGAGTGCCTCCTGGACGATGCGTAAAGAACCTTGGACTGTGCGTTATGGATCGTACGACATCGCTCGCGCAGGATCGAGACCGGGCCGAAGGGCTCGACCGGATCAGACCGCTGAAGAGAGTGATGGAGACACCCATGGGACAGCTCGAGGGCAAGACGTCGGTGGTCACCGGCGGCAGCACCGGGATCGGCCTCGCCACCGCCGTACGGCTGGCGGACGAGGGCTCGTACGTGTTCGTCATGGGACGACGCGCGGCCGAGCTGGAGGCAGCCGTGAAGACCATCGGGGAGGACCGGGCCACCGGGGTGGTCGGCGACGTCGGGAAGCCCGAGGACCTCGACCGCCTCTACGCGGCCGTGCGGGCGCACGGCCAGGGACTGGACGTGCTCGTGGCGAACGCCGCCGTCAGCGCGTTCGTGACGCTGGAGCAGACCACCGAGGAGCACTTCGACCACACCTTCGGGGTCAACACCCGAGGCGTGCTGTTCACCGTGCAGAAGGCGCTGCCGCTGCTGAGCGACGGGGCCTCGGTGATCCTGACCGGCTCCACGGCCGCCGACCGCGGCATGGAGGCGTTCGGCGCGTACGCGGCGTCGAAGGCGGCCCTCCGGTCGTTCGCCCGGACCTGGTCCAACGAGCTCAAGGGCCGCGGCATCCGGGTCAACGTGCTCTCGCCGGGCTGGATCGACACCCCCGGCGGCACCGCCGTCAACGGTGGCGAGGAGGCGATGCCGGCGATCCGGGACCACGCCGCCGCGACCGTGCCCAAGGGGCGCATGGGCGAGTCCGAGGAGGCCGCCGCGGCCATCGCCTTCCTGGCCTCGGAGCAGAGCAGCTACGTCGTGGGCGCGAACCTCTACGTCGACGGCGGCGCGAACCAGGTCTGAGGCCGGGTCTGAGAGGCCTGGTCTGAGACGCCGGGCCTAGGCGGGGTCCCCGTCGTCGAGCACGCCCGGCACGGTGGCGAGACGGCGGCCCAGCTCGTCGCCGTCGGGACCCGCGACGGTCGGCACCGGCGAGCCGCCGGCCCCGGCCGTCGCCGTCCCGGCGTCCGGGCCGGCCCCGGCGGGCGCGCCGTTCCCGGCGCCCGAGCCGCTCCCGCCGTGGGACCCGTTCCCGCCGTGGGACCCGTTCCCGACGTGCGGCGCGTTCCCCGCGAGCACCTGCTGCCCGCCGGTGAGCTGCCGGATCGCCACGACCCGCACCTGCTCCGGACGGCGGCGCGCGTAGTCCTGGTAGATCTCGACGTCGTGCTGGCCGTCGTCGCCGATCAGCACCCAGCGGACGTGCGGGAACCACGACATGAGCAGGTCGAGGCTGGCCCTCTTGTGGGCCTGGCCGCTGCGGAACCACCCGGTGAGAGTGGGGCCCCAGTCGGTCAGGAGCAGCGGGCCCGGCGGGTAGGCGTGGCGCGAGAGGAACGCGCGCAGGGTGCCCGCCGTGTTCCAGGCGCCGGTCGAGAGGTAGAAGAAGGCGGCGTCGGGGTGCGCGCGCTGGATGCTCCGGTACAGCTCGGGCATGCCCGGCACGGCCCGCCGCGCGCTGGAGTGCCGCACGAACGTGTTCCACGCCGCGAGCAGCGGCCGGGGCACGGCGGTCACCATCGTCGTGTCGTCGATGTCGCTCACCACGCCGAACCGCGTGGACTCGTCGAGCACCCGGAGCGGCGCCTCGGCCTCACCGAGGTCGGGCCCGTCGAGGCAGGTCACGAGGGCGGTGTGCCAGCCGTCGGTCAGCGGTTCGTCGGTGGCGAGCTCGACGTCGACGTACCCGGCGCGGTCGCTCGTGACCGTCGTCGTGCGGCCGCCCACCTGGATCCGCACGCGCCTCTCGGGCGCGGGCACGGTCATGAAGTGCCGGAACCCGCGCCGGCCGGCGCGGAGCGCGTCCCGGTTCGGCGCGCCGGGGCGCTGCGGGGAGAGCACCACGCGGGCGAGCACCCGGACGCGGTCCGGCGTGCCGTACCCGGCGTACGCCTCCAGCCGGGGCCGCCAGCCGGCGCGGGCGAGCGCCCACCCCGCCGCGGCGTAGAGGTGATCCTCCACGACCGCGGCGAGGTGCGGGCGTTGCGAAGGGCGGGGGGTCGGAATGGCCACACCCGATTGTCGCGTACTACTGCCCGCCCATGCCGGTGGTCGCGACACCCTGGACGATGCGGCGCTGGAACAGCATGAACACCACGAGCAGGGGCAGCGCCGCGATCATCGCGGAGGCCATGTTCTGCGCGTACTGCACGCCGTAGGCGTTCTTCACGGTGGACAGGCCGACGGGCAGCGTCATGAACTGCGGGTCGGTCGTGACGATGAACGGCCACAGGAAGTTGTTCCAGGCGCCGATGAACACGAAGATCGCCACGGCCACGAGGATCGACCGCGACAGCGGCAGCACGATGGTCCAGAACAACCGGAACGTGCCCGCCCCGTCGATCCGGGCGGCGTCGAGCAGCTCCTGCGGGATGGCGTCGAAGAACCGCTTGAGGATGAACACCATCACGGGGGCCACGATCTGCGGCAGCACGATGCCCGCGAACGTGTCCACGAGGCCCATGACCTGCATCTGCCGGAACAGCGGCACGATGAGGATCTGGCCGGGCATCATGATCGAGGCGACGGTCAGCCACTGGAGCAGGCCGCGGCCCTTGAAGATCGTCTGCGAGAAGGCGAACGCCGCCATGGCGGAGATCAGCACGGTCAGCACGGTCACGAGCACCGCGACGACGAGGCTGTTCCCCATCCAGATCAGCAGGTCGCTGTTGCTGAGCACCTGGCGATAGGCGTCGGCCGTCCAGCCCATGGTGGGCCACCACGACGCCGGCAGGGCGGCCTCGGCCTCCTGCTTGAAGCTGGTGACGGCGCCCCAGGCGACGGGGAGCAGCCAGAGGCCCGCGAGCACGACGAGCGCGGCGAGGGCACCGACACGGACCCACGGGGAGGGCCCGATCGTCAGCTTGGTGAGGGCCCGGTTCTCGGCACGCTCCTGCAGCGCCTTGGTCCGGCGGTCTGCGACAAGTTCGGCGACGGACACGTCAGGCCTCCTTCTTCGACGGCAGGAGCCGCACCAGGGTGAACACCAGGATCAGCGCGAAGAACACGTACGAGATCGCCGACGCGTAGCCCAGCCGGTAGTTGGTGAAGCCGGTGTCGTAGACGTACTCGAGGATGGGCCGCGTGCTGCCGTTCGGCCCGCCCGCGGTGAGCAGGTAGATCTGGTCGAAGACCTTGAGCGAGGCGAGCAGCTGCAGCACCAGGATGACCAGGGTGATCGGACGCAGCTGGGGCAGGGTGATGGAGAACAGCCGGCGCCAGCCGCCCGCGCCGTCGATCGTCGCCGCCTCGTACTGCTGGGCGGGGATGCCCTGCAGCGCCGCCAGGTAGAGCAGGAAGTTGAAGCCGACGGTCCACCACACGGTGACGGCGGCGATCGAGAACATCGCGACGTTCTCGTCGGTGAGCCAGCCGACGGGCCCGAGACCGAGACCCGCGAGCCAGGTGTCGAGCAGCCCGATGTCGGGCTGGAACAGCCAGCTGCTCAGCGAGGAGACCACCGCGCTGGTCAGCAGGTAGGGCGCGAAGAACGACATGCGCCACACCCACTGGCCCGGCAGGCCCGTGTGCACGAGCAGCGCCATGACCAGGGCGACGACGACCAGGGGCACGGTGCTCAGGATCGTGAACCAGACGGTGTTCCACAGGGTCTGCCAGACCTGGGGATCGCTGAAGGCCTCGGCGTAGTTGGCGAAGCCGATGAACTCGGAGCCGGTGCCCGTGAGGCTCTGGTTCGTGAAGCTCATCCACAGGCCGTACAGCGTGGGCAGCAGCAGGAACAGGCCGGTCGCGACGGCGAACGGCGCGACGAACAGGTAGCCGGACTTGTCCCGCTCACGCAGGGACTTGCCCCGCGCCGCGGTGCGCGGGGCGGGACGGCCGGAGGGTTTCCGCGAGTCGGGCAGTGCCCGCCCGGGGGGCGCCGTGACGCCGGCGTTCGAGACAGTCATCGTCGTCCTCTCGATCAGGCGGGGTTGGGCTGGGAGAGGAACCGGTCCATCTCGCTCAGCATGCGGGTCACGGCGGTGCGCGCCGGGGCCTTGCCGGCCAGGGTGTCGGTCATGGCGTCGGCCATGCGCGTCTGGAAGTCGCTGCCGCCGCCGGTGAACCAGGCGTCGGGGTCGAAGACGGCGACCTCGGCCGCGGGCGCGTAGTCGCGCTGCGGGGTGAGCTCCTGGTAGGCGGGCTCCTGGACGATGGGCTGGTAGGCCGGGATGTGTCCGGCCGAGGCCCAGGTCAGGCCCTCCTTGAGGAGGCCGGCGAGCACGCGGTACGTCGCCTCGCGCTTGGCCGGGTTCGGCGTGCCCTGCTTGGGCAGCACGAACGCGTGCGAGTCGGCATAGTTCGCCGGGGTGTCGAAGATCGCCGGGAACTGCGTGGCGCCGACGTCGGGGTTAGCGCCCTGGAACATCGGCAGGTCCCACTCGCCCGCGAACATCAGACCGGTGCGGTTCGACATGAAGCGGCCGGACGCGGCGTTGCCGTCCTGGTTCTTGGCGGCGACCTTGCCGTCGACCATGGCCTGGAGGAACTCAAAGACCTCGGTGGCGGCCTCCTCGTCGAGCGCCGCGGGACGGCCCGGCGTGAGCTCGTAGCCGCCGCCGTTCTGGGAGTAGAGGCCCCAGAACATGCGCCAGCAGCCGGCGGGGTCGCGCTGGTAGCCCCAGCTGACGCCCGTCTCGCCCGTGACCTCGGCCATCGCGCGGCCGGCTTCCAGGAAGTTGTCGGCGCCGGCGACGGCCGACAGGTCCAGCTTCCCGTCCGCGCCCGCGAGCCCGGCCTGCTGGACGATGTCGGGGTTGTGGAACGCGATGTACGGGTGCGTGTCCAGCGGCAGCGCGTAGAGCTGGCCGTCGAACTGCGCCTTCTGCCACACGGCGGGCGCGAAGTGCTCCTCGCGGATCCCCAGCGCGGCGAGCGCCTCGAGGTCGAACGGCTCCAGGAGCCCGCCCGGCGCGTACCCGGCCAGCCGGGACATGTGCATGACGGCGGCCTCCGGCGGTCGCCCGCCGGACGAGGCCATCGCGAGCTTCGTGTAGTACGGCGGCCCCCACGCGAGGGTCGTGGTCTCGACGGCGATGTCCGGGTTCGCCGACGCGACGACTCCCGCCATCTCCTGCATCAGGGCGCCGTCACCGCCCGAGAAGAGGTCCCAGACCATGACCGAGGTCTTGCCCGAGCCTGCCGCGCTCGGGGTGGCGCAACCGGCGAGCGCGCCGCCGAGCGCGACACCGCCCGCCCCGACGAGGGCCGCGCGGAGCAGGTCTCGCCTGCTCAGCCCTCCGGAACTACCCACAGGATTGCGGGCTCTCGACGCGGCCACGGGGCTTCCCTGGCCCGGGATACCGCGTCCTCGTACTACGGTCATCATCGACCTCCAATGGTGCAACGTTGCGCTCCAACGTTGGATCACGATGGACTAGGACGGGCGTCCAGTCAAGAGGGCACGGTGCGGAAGGAAGTGAAGGCTTGTCCGAGAACGGTGGCCGACGGGTCGGGATCAAAGAGGTAGCGGCGGCGGCGGGGGTCTCCTGGAAGACGGTCTCCAACGTGGTCAACGACACGGGCCGGGTCGGTGACGCCACGCGGGCCCGGGTGGAGGCGGTGATCGCCGAGCTGGGCTACCGCCCCAACCTCGCGGGCCGCCAGCTCCGGCGGGGCCGCACCAACACCCTCGCCCTCGCCGTGCCGTGGGTGCACGCGCCGTACTTCTCGGTGCTGGCGCACGAGGTGATCGACGTCGGCAGCGCCCGCGGCTACCGCGTGCTCATCGAGGAGACCCGGTCCTCGCGCGACACCGAGCTCGAGGTGGCGCGCGGCTTCGACGTCCAGGCGATCGACGGCATCATCTTCTCGCCGCTGGAGCTGACCCCGGCCGAGATCGACGGGGTCCGCGGGCCCGTGCCCCTCGTGCTGCTCGGCGAGCGGGCCGACCCGGACCCCGCCCGCGAGCGCCGGACGGACCACGTGAGCATCGACAACGTCGCGGCGGCGGCACAGGTCACGGCGCACCTGCTCGACACCGGCCGGAGCCGGCTGGCCTTCCTCGGCGCCGAGCCGCCGGGCGCGGGCCGCACGGGGGCGCAGCGCGTGCAGGGCTTCCTCGACGCCCACACCGCGGCCGGCCTGGAGGTCGACGAGCGCTGGGTGCTCCAGTGCCCGCAGTTCTCGCGCCCGGCCGGCGCGGCCACCGTGGAGTCGGTGCTGCCCCGGATCGACCAGATCGACGGGATCGTGTGCGCCAACGACGAGCTCGCGCTCGGCGCGCTGCACGCGCTGCGCCTGAACGGGGTGCGCGTGCCCGACGACATCGCGGTGACGGGCTGGGACAACACCGAGGACGGGCGGTTCTCGAACCCCACGCTGACGACCGTGGCACCGGACCTGCGGGCCATCGCGGAGACCGCGGTGGACCGGATCATCGCCCAGCTCGAGAAGCCCGGCGTCGACCCGGTGGACGAGCTCGTGCCGCACCGCCTGCTGGTCCGGGAGAGCAGCCGCGCGTGACCTGGTGACGCCCCTGGTCCGGGGCGTCACCGGGCCTTCCCAGTGATACAACGTTGCATTCTTGTCGGAAGACGTGTTGAATCACCGCGCACCTGTCGTAGACGCAATGGAGCAGCTGATGACTTTCCTCGACCGCTTCTCGCCCGACGGGGCGCCGACGGCGACCCCCGTCCCGCGCCCCGAGTACCCCCGGCCCCAGCTGGTCCGGGACCGCTGGCTCAACCTCAACGGAACCTGGCAGTTCGAGATCGACGCGGGCGACTCCGGTCTGGAGCGCGGTCTTGTCGAGCGGCCGCTCCAGGCCGAGATCACCGTGCCGTTCGCCCCGGAGTCGGAGCTGTCCGGCATCGAGAACACGGACTTCCTCGAGGCGGTCTGGTACCGCCGCGAGATCACCGTGCCCGCGGACTGGTCCGCTGTCGGCGACGACCCCCACGTGCTGCTGCACTTCGGGGCCGTCGACCACGACGCGACCGTGTGGGTCGACGGCACCGAGGTCGTGCGGCACCGCGGCGGGTTCACCCCGTTCACGGCCGACCTGCACGGCATCGCCGCCCCCGGCGACACGGTCACCGTCGTCGTCCGGGCGCGGGACACGCGCCACGGGCCGCAGGCCCGCGGCAAGCAGTCCAACCGCTACGCCAACTTCGAGTGCAACTACACGCGCACCACGGGGATCTGGCAGACGGTGTGGCTGGAGCCCGTGCCGGCCGTGCACGTGCGCCGCCCGCGGATCACGCCCGACCTGTCGAGCTCCGCGTTCGACGTCGTCGTGCCGCTGTCCGCTAACCGCCGGGGCCACACGGTCTCCGTCACGGTGACCGACGCCGACGGCGAGGTCGCGAGCGCCACCGCGCGCGCCGACCTCGACCTGGCGCCCGCGCTGCGCGTCGTCGTCCCGGCGGACCGCGTGCGCACCTGGGGCACCGAGGACCCGCACCTGTACGGGGTGGACATCGAGCTGCGCGACGCCGACGGCGCCGTCGTGGACACGGTGCGCTCGTACGCGGGCCTGCGGTCCGTCTCGATCGACGGCCAGGCCATCAAGATCAACGGCGAGCACGTCTTCCAGCGGCTGGTCCTGGACCAGGGCTACTGGCCGGAGTCGCTCATGACGGCGCCGTCCGACGCCGCGCTGGTGCGCGACATCGAGCTGGGCCTGGAGGCCGGGTTCAACGGCGCGCGCCTGCACCAGAAGGTCTTCGAGGAGCGCTACCTGTTCCACGCGGACCGCCTGGGCTACCTGGTGTGGGGCGAGTTCGGCGACTGGGGCGTCAGCGGTTACGGCACCCCGCAGGACGGCCAGCGGCAGACGACGTCGTTCGTCGCCGAGTGGCTGGAGGCGCTGCAGCGCGACCACAACCACCCGTCGATCATCGGCTGGTGCCCGCTCAACGAGACCCACCAGGACCTGCACGACCGCATCACGCAGCTCGACGACGTGACGCGCGCCATGTGGCTCGCCACCAAGGTGGCGGACCCGTCGCGGCCCGTGCTGGACGCGAGCGGCTACTCGCACCGCGTGCTCGAGACGGACGTCTGGGACTCGCACCTGTACGAGCAGGACCCGGCCAAGTTCACCGAGCTCGTGGGCGGCCTCGCCGAGGGCAAGCCGTACGGCAACGAGCGGGACAACGGCACGCCGATCTCGCAGCCGTACAACGGTCAGCCCTACTTCGTCAGCGAGTACGGCGGCATCTGGTGGAACCCGGAGACCGCGGCCAGCGCCTCGGGCAGCTCGCCCGACTCGTGGGGCTACGGCCAGCGCGTCGCGGACGAGGAGGAGTTCCACGTCCGGTTCGCAGGCCTCACGGACCCGCTGATCGACGACCCGCTGATGTTCGGCTACTGCTACACGCAGCTCACGGACGTGTTCCAGGAGGAGAACGGCATCTACCGGTTCGACCGGAGCGTCAAGCTCGACGTCGACCGCGTGCGCGCCGTGCAGGTGCGTCCGGCCGCCTTCGAGAAGGGCGCCGACGGGAACGCCTGACCCTCCCGCTCCACGTGTCAGACGTACAGGTCACCCGGGTGACCTGTACGTCTGACACGTCTACCGGAGTGTGCACCTTGTAGGTCTCTTTAGTATTTTTCACCACATAACACCCAGTCCACAGCGGTGCTTGGGGGGTGCACAATAGGCCGGTGACGTACCGGTTCCTCAAGCTCATCCTCTCGATCCTCGTGCTCGTGCTCCTGCGCCCGCGCGTGACTGGGCTGCAGAACATCCCGAAGCGTGGCGCCGTGATCCTCGCGAGCAACCACCTGTCGTTCATCGACTCGCTGCTCATCCCGATCATGGCCCCGCGGCACGTCGCGTTCCTGGCCAAGGCCGAGTACTGGACCGGCAAGGGCATCAAGGGCCGAATGTCGCGCTGGTTCTTCACCAAGATGGGCGACATCCCCGTGCAGCGGGACGACCCGCGCGCCGGGCAGCGGTCCCTGGAGGACGCGCTGGCCGTGCTGCAGCGCGGCGGCGCCTTCGGCATCTACCCCGAGGGCACCCGCTCGCGGGACGGCAAGCTGCACAAGGGGCACACCGGCGTCGCCTGGCTCGCCCTGACCGGCAAGGCCCCCGTGGTCCCGGTCGCGTTGCTCGGCACGGACAAGGTGAAGCCGATCGGCAAGATGCCGCGGTTCGCCCGGGTCGAGCTGCACTTCGGGACGCCGATCGACCCCTCCCGGCAGATCGCGGCCGGCACCAAGCCCGCACAGGCGCGGCGCGAGCTGACCGAGCAGGTCATGCAGTCCATCCAGGCGATGAGCGGCCAGGAGCGTGCCGAGTGAGCGCGGCCTGAGCAGGCTGTCGGGTTCGGGCCGGGCGTCTGGTTCGGGCCGGACGTCGGACCCGAGCAGGTCGTTCGGGCTGGGCGGGCGCGGGCCGTGGCTCGGGCTGGTCGCCGGCGTCGCGGCGCTGGGCGTGGTCGAGGTGCTCGTGCTGCACCTGGTCGCCGGCGCCCTGCTGCCGCGCCCGGTCGCGCTGACCGTCGACGTCGTCGCCGGCGTGCTCACGGCCGCCCTGCTGGCCGCGTTCGTCTCACCGCTCTGGTCGCGGCACCGCGTGGCGGACGGCGTCGTCCGGCTGCGGCTGGGCTGGGTGGCGGCGGTCGACGTCGCGCTCGACGACGTCGTCTCCGCGGCCGTGTACCGGGCCGCCCCGGCACGGCCGCTGGAGCTCGGCGCCGGGTTCGACGAGGAGACCGGCCGGGTCTCGCTGGTGCGGACGATGGCGGCACCCGCCGTGCTGATCGAGCTGTCCCGGCCGGCCGCGGCGCGGGTGCAGGTGCTGCGGAAGGTCCGGGCGTCGTCGGTGCTCGTGGGCGTCGCGGAGCCGGACGAGCTGCTGCGCGCGCTGGCCCCGACACCGCACTGAGGCCCGTGTCAGACCTACAGGTCACCCGGGGGACCTGTAGGTCTGACACGTAGGGGCGGGCGGGGCGTCAGAGGCGCGTGATCCTGATGGCGTCCGCCACGACGTACGCCGTGCCCTGGGTCCAGCGGCTGACGGCGACCACGGTGCGGGTGCCCGCCGTCATCGCGTAGGTGCCGAGCGAGAGCCAGGTCCCGCCGCCCGTGGACTGGTCCACGCGGATCGTCGACGACCCGGTGCCCGTGTAGACGATGAACGGCGTCGACGCGTTGTAGCCGTCGATGCCCGGGAACCAGGCCTCGACGCGGTACGAGCCGCTCGACGGGATCGTCGCCGAGTACGTCGCCAGGTCGCTGACCTCGGCGGGCGTCGCGTAGCGGTAGTCGGCGCCGTACCGCTCGCCCGAGAAGGACGACGTCAGCCAGGACGAGCCAGCGGAGAAGCCCGCCGAGGTGTTGTCGACGGTGACCGACCAGCTGGTCCCCGACAGCGCCGCGGCCACCTCGGACCGGAGCTGCGGCAGCATCGAGTAGAGGACGTCGCCGGGGCAGGCCGTCGCCGTGTAGTCCCGGTGCCCGTAGATCTGGGTGGGCGCGATGCCGTACTGGTCGCAGATGTAGGCGCACAGCTCGACCAGGCGGCTCCAGAGCTGCGCCGGCGGCGTCGCGCTCGTGTAGGTGCCCTGGTTCTCGATGCCGATGGCCTGGCTGTTCTGGCCGGGGGCGTGCGCGCCCACCACCGTGCCGCTGCCGCTCTGCAGCCGGGACAGCGAGCCGTGCCGGCCCTCCATGACGTACCCGCCGCGGCTCAGCGTGAGGTGCTGCCCGGTGTCCACCCAGCCGTTGGCGAAGTGCCACTGCTGGATGTCGCGGGCGATCTGGTACCCGGCGGCCTGCGAGTAGTCGGTGACGTTGGCCGACGCCGTGTGGTGGATCAGGATCTTGTTCGGGTTGGCCGCGACGGCGTCGATGGTGCCGCGGGCCGCCGCGGCGCCCCAGCCGGCGCAGCTCGCGATGGTCGGCGCGGCCACCTCGACCCCGGCGACGGCGCCGGGCGGCGCGTCGGCGGGCGCCTCGGGGTCCGGCGCCAGAGAGGGTGGGACGGCGGGTGCCGCCGCGGCGACGCCGGGCGCCGCGATCGTCGCGCCCGCGGCACCGATGCCGAGGACGACGGCGCCGCGCAGCAGGTCGCGCCGCCCGAGCGAGGTGGGACAGCAGTCGGTGGAGCTGTGGTCGTGTTCGTGCACGGTGGGGCCTCCACGGGGTCGGTCACGCTGGTACGGGCCGAATTCACCCGTAGTATCAGCCGCCCCCACGACCCCGGGGTACATCACATCGTGGATATCCCCGACACAAGATGCCGACCCCGCTTCGTTGAGTGCTGGGTATTCGCCCTTCCGGCGCGCGAAAAAGGGCGAATACCCAGCACTCAACGAGGGGGTTAGGCGGCGGCTCGGCCCGTGAGGCCTACGCGGTCCAGGAGGTCCAGGGCCGGGCGGTGCTTGTTGAACGTGTACACGTGCACGCCGGGCGCTCCGGCGTCGAGCACCTCGCGCGCGAGCGCCGCGGAGTACTCGATGCCGTGGGCGTGCTGGGCCTCGGCGTCGACGGCGCCGTCCGGGCCGGTGAGCCGGTCGAGGTCCCGCAGGAGGTCGGCGGGCGCCGCCACGCCGGTGAGCTCCTCGACGCGGCGCAGCCGGCGCGCCTCCGTCGTCGGCAGGACGCCGGCCAGGATCGGGATGGTCACGCCCGCGGCGCGGGCCGCCTCGACGAACCCGGTGTAGGAGTCGGCCCGGTAGAAGAACTGCGTGATTGCGAAGCTCGCGCCCGCCTCCTGCTTCTCCAGGAGCCGCCGCACCTCCTGCTCGCGCGTGGTGCCCGCCCCGGGGTTGCCGTCCGGGAACGTCGCGACGGCGATGGCCAGCGGACGGGCGGCGGAGCGCAGCGCCGTGCTGACGTCGGCGGCGCAGCGCCGCTCCTCGACCTGGCGCAGCAGCCGCACCAGGTCGACGCTGGAGCGCACGCCGTCGGCCGGCGGACGCCAGTCCGGCTCGTCGCGCGGCGGGTCGCCGCGCAGCGCGAGGAAGGACCGCACCCCGGCCTCGAGGAACTCCTCGATCACAGCGGAGACGTCCTCCCGGGAGGCGCCCACGCAGGTCAGGTGGGCCACCGGGAGCACGGGCGTACCGCGCAGCAGCGTCGCGAGCACCTCGCGCGCCGTCGCCCGGTCGCCGCCGGCCGCCCCGTAGGTGACGGAGACGAAGTCCGGGCGGGCCGCCACGAGCCGCTGCGCCGTCTCCCAGAAGTTGGGCGCGGCGTCGGGCCGGCGGGGAGGCATCAGCTCGAACGACACCGTGGGGCGGTGCGGGTGTACCTCGGCGACCATGGCTGCTCCATCGAACCTGGCGTGAGCACCTTACGTCCTCACGCCACGGCCACGAGGCAGGAAGTCGGCAGGTTGCTGCGGTGTCACGGAGCCAGGACTCTCGACCGCTCTGGATGGGATCGCCACCATGCTAAGCGATTGTCCAGCACTGGGACAGAATTCGTCCGGCGGTCGAGACGCCCCGGTCCACGGACCGCGCACCCGCAGCGTCCGCTACTTCACGGACCCCGCCACCAGGCCGCCCACCAGGCGCTTCTCGATGATCATGAACAGGATCACGACGGGCACGATCGCCACCACGGACACCCCGAACACGTAGTGCCACGACGTCTCGTACTGGCCCACGAACTTGGTGAGCGCCACCGACAGCGGCTGGTTGCCCGCCGTCGTCAGCAGCACGAGCGAGGCCGCGAACTCGTTCCAGGAGGCGACGAACGTGAACACGACCGCCGTGACGATCCCCGGCCAGACGAGCGGCAGGTTGATCTTGGTCAGGACGGCGAACGTGCCGGCGCCGTCGAGCTGCGCGGCCTCGTCGACCTCCTTGGGGATGCCCGCGAAGAAGCTGTGCATGATCCAGACGGCGAACGACAGGTTGAACGCCGCGTTGACCAGGATCATCGCGAGCCACGTGTCGAGGATGCCGAGGGCGATGAACTGGCGGAACAGGCCCGACGTGAGCACCGCGGGCTGCACCATCTGGGTCACGATCACGAGGAACAGGAAGACGAGCCGCCCCCGGAACCGGAACCGCGCCGTGTAGTAGGCCGCGGGCAGCGCCACGGCGAGCACGAGCAGCGTGGCGCACAGCGAGATCACCAGGGTGGAGATCAGGTTCTGCGCGAGCGGCGTCTCGGGCGTGGACCACATGGTGACGTAGTTGTCCCAGTGCCACTCGGTGGGGAAGTAGGTGGGGTCGACCGACCTGATCTCGGCCTTCGTCTTCACGGAGCCGAAGAACATGATCAGGTACGGCAGCAGGAACACCACCAGCACCACGAGCCCGGCCAGCACCCGCAGCAGCACGGAGCCAAGTGGCACCTGGTCGGTCGTGTACTTCCGTACCCGCCGCCGGTCGCCCGACGGCGGCCGGGTCGCGTCGCGCGGGGTGGTCCCCGGGTCGGTGATCGTGGTCATCAGACCTCCTCCAGGGGGCGGACGACCCGCACGTAGACGGCGACGATGGCGATGACCACCAGGAACGCGATGACGGACAGCGCGCTGGCCAGGTCGATCTGCCGCTGGTTCTGCATGTACTTGAAGATCATCGTCATGACGGTGTCGGCGTCGTACCCGGGGATGGACCCCGTCATGACGCGCAGGATCGGCAGCGAGTTGAACACGTTGATGATGTTGATCAGCACCGCCACCGAGATCGCGCCGCGGAGCTGCGGGAGCACCACGCTGAAGTAGGTGCGGAACCCGCTGGCGCCGTCGATGCGCGCGGCCTCCACGGTCTCGCCGGGCACCGTCTGGAGCCCGGCGAGGACCGTGTAGGTGGTGAACGGCAGCGACACGAACACGGCCACCGCCATGGCCCACGCGAACGCGGTGCCGGGGTGCCGGGTCCAGCCGTAGCCCTCCGGCGTGCTGATCAGGCCGACGTCCACGAGGAACGAGTTGATGATGCCGAAGTACGGCTCCAGGCCGTAGTGCACCACCAGCGTCGTCATGACCACGCTGGACGCCCACGGCACGATGACGGCCATCCGCACGAGCCGGCGGCCCGGGAACGCCTTGTTCAGCAGTGCCGCGAGCGCCAGCGACCCGATCAGGGTGCAGGCGACGACGACGACCACCCACACGACCGTCCGCCCGAGGATCGGCCAGAAGTACTGGAAGCCGATGACCGTCGCGAAGTTCGCGAGGCCCACTCCCCCGCCGTCGACGCCGCTCTGGCTGATGTCGCGTGTCGAGTTCCAGAACATCAGGCCGACCGGGAACAGGACCACGGTCGCAATGAGTGCGACCGCGGGCCCGATCCACGGCAGGGCCTTCATCAGGTCCTTCACCAAGTTCCCCGTGCTTTCGGTTCGGCGTTACGTGTGGTCAGCCGTGCCGGGCACGGCGGTCCGTCGGGGCGTCAGCCCGCGTCGACCTGCTCCTGGACCTCGGTCAGGACGTCCTGGGCCGACTTCTTCCCGTCGAGCTGGCCGAAGAGCGCCTTGAACGCGGAGTCCGTGGCGGACCAGTCGGGGTTGGTCGTCGGGTAGAACTGCGCGTCGGGCAGCACCTCGAGGAACGGCGCGAGCGCCTCCTCGCCGGCGAGCTGCTCCGAGCCCGACAGGGTGGTGGGCAGGAAGCCCTCGGCCTGGACCCACGGCACGTAGACGTCGGCGGTGTAGAAGTAGTCGAAGAAGGCGGTGATGGCCTCCTGCTTGTCGCCGTCGTTCTGGAACGCCATGAGGTGGTCGGCCACGCCCAGCGTGAACGGCGAGCCGTCCTCGGTGGGGATGGGGTGGATCGAGTACTCGAGCTCGGGGTTGTCCGACTCGATCTGCCCGACGCTCGGCGGCAGGCCCACCTGCATGCCGACCTTGCCCTGGACGAAGATGTCGAACAGCGGGCTGCGGTCGGTGGCGCCGGGGTCGGCCTGGGTGGCGCCCTCGTCGATCATCGTCTTGACGAACTCGGCGCCCGGGAGGTTCTCCGGGGTGTCGATCGTGATGGCCTCGGAGTCGCCAAAGCTGCCCCCGCCGCCCCATAGCCACACCGCGGCCTCGGCCTGCGCCTCCTCGGAGCCGAGCGGCATGCCGTAGCCGGCCACGCCGCCGCCGAGCTCGGAGACCTTCTTGGCGGAGTCGAGCAGCTCGTCCCAGGTGGCGGGCACGTCGGCGCCGGCCTCCTCCAGGAGGGCGTCGTTGACGAACAGCGCGCGGGCCGAGGCGATGAAGGGCAGGCCGTACGTGGTGCCGCCGACCTGCGCGTTCTCCAGGAACGTCGGCTGGAAGTCGGCGTAGGTCTCGTCGGAGGTGACGTCCTCGACCGGGTACAGCAGCTCGTCCTCGGCGAAGCCCGCGAAGGGGCCGCCGTTGTAGATGTCGGGTGCGTCGCCGCCCTGGATCTTGGTGGCGATGACGGACTCGAGGTTGTCCCAGGACTCGACCTGCAGGTTGACGTCGATGTCCGGGTTTTCTTCCTCGAAACCGGCGATGACGTCGTCCCACAGGCCCTGGGTGGCGTCGGAGTAGCTGGGGACGAGCAGGTCGAGGGTCGTCCCGTCGCCGGTCGCCTCGCCGCTGGACCCGCCGAACCCGCAGGCCGTGAGTCCTGTCGTCGCGGCAAGCGTGATCACCATGATCCCGCCAAGCCTCTTGTACTGGGCCATTACCTTCCCTGCCTCTCGTCGTGGTGCAGGTCACGTTTTCACTTGGGTCATAATCTGTCAATGGTTCTAACAAACCTGTGACAAACGGGTGAAGCGGCGTGTCGTGGCGCTCCCGTCATCGGCGCGGCGGGGTGAAAAAGAGGGCCGCAGCACGGGGCTGCGGCCCTCTTTCAGCAGGTCCGGGCGGCTGACGGGGGGTGCCGCCGCCGGCCGGGTCCGTCAGCAGCCGCAGCCCGAGTGGTCGCCCTGCGGAAGCCACAGCACGGAGTCGGCGAACTGGGCGTTGCCCGCGTAGGTGAGCTTCCACCACCGGTCACGCGCGGCGACGCGCGTGAAGAACGTCCCGTGGGCGCCGCTGACGGTCAGGTCGCGCACGAACACCTCCCGGGCACGGTCCTCCCAGGGGCCGTCGGGGTCGTAGGAGAGGCGCACGGTGCCGCTCTGCATCGGGTCCCAGGTGAGGTCGCCGTCGTCGGCGATCCCGAGGACCAGCAGCTTTCCCCTGATCCGCGAGGTGCGCCCGTCGGTGGCCGTGGGGTTCGAGATCGACGCCTCGATCATGCTCGTACGCCGGACGGGCACGGTCCTGGCGTTGTTCACGTCGACCGTGTGCTCGACCAGCCGGCCGTCGCGGCGCTCGACCGTCGCGGTGAACTCGATGCCCACGCGGTAGGACCCGGGGGTAATGGTCCCGGGCAGCTTGATCCTCCGGCTGCGGTCCCCGTCCGCGTCCAGGGTGAGCGGGAACGTGCGCACCTGCCGCGCGCCGACGCGCTGGAGCGTGACCACACCGTCGAACGCCTGCAGGTCGCCGCCGGTCCAGTCCAGGTTCACCCAGTAGGTGACGTAGGCGGGGTGGAGCTCGTCCGTCTCGACGTTGCCCCGGATGATCGAGCCCTTGGCCTGCATGCGGGTCGTGACGACGGTGCCGGCCCGCTCGCTGGTGTCGACGAGCGGGGTGGCCTGCGCCGACGGGGCGACGACCAGGCCCCCGGCGAGGAGCGTCGCGGCGGTGGCGAGCGCCACCAGGCCCCGGCGGAGGGCGGACGAGCGGGACGTGCTGTGGAGGGACATCACGGTTTCCTGTCTGTTCGGTGGTGCCTGTCCCGGCGTGCGCGTCGCTCGTCGTCAGGCTCTCACCACCGGGTACGGACGGGGCGACAGGAACGTTGAGGACGAGAAGAGGAGGGCCACAGCACCAGGCTGCGACCCTCCTGTTCGACGGACCGACGTCAGCAGCCGCAGGACCGCTCAGGGCCCTGGACGACGAAGCGGCCGTCCGGGTTCAGCTGCTTCGTGCCCGCGTAATCGAGCACCCAGATCCGGTCACGCGCGGGGACGACCGTCGTGAACTTCCCGTACCGGTCGATCGTCAGCGGCCGGACACTGACGGGCTCCGCCTCGTTCCGGAAGAGACCGCCGGGGTAGTAGGAGAGCTGCACGGTGCCGCTCCGCAGCGTGGACCAGTAGACGTCGCCGTCGGCGCTGACGCTGAGGGCCCGGACCCGGCCGGTGATCCGTGAGGACCGGCCGTCGGTGGCCCGGGGGGTGGTGATCGACGCGTCCAGCACCGTCTCGCGTCGCACGGACACCGTCTCCGCGTTGTTCACGTCGACCCTGTGCCACATCGACCGGCCGTCGGGACGCTTCACCCGCGCGGTGAACTCGATGCCGACCCGGTAGGAACCGGGCGTCAGGGTGCCGGGCAGCTTGATCGTGCCGCTCCGCTTCCCGTCCCTGTCGACGGTCACCGGAAACTGGCGCACCTGCTTGGCGCCGACCCGCTGGAGCGTCACCACGCCGTCGAAGTCGCTCACGCTCAGCTTGCCGCCGGACCAGTCCAGGTCGATCTCGTACCGGACCTTGGCGGCCGAGAGCTTGTCGGTCGTGACGTCGCCCTCGATCACGGACCCCCACGCGTCCATGCGGGTCTTGACGACGGTTCCGCCGCGCGAGTCGAGGTCGACGACGGGCACGGCCTGTGCGGACGGGGCGACGACGAGGCCGCCGGCGAGGAGCGTCGTGGCGGTGGCGAGCGCCACCAGGCCCCGACGGAGGAGGGCGGTACGGGACGTGCGGTGCTGAGACATGGCTGTTCCTGTCTGCTCGACGGCGCCTGTCCCGGCGAGCTGGTCGCTCGCCGTCAGGCTTCTGCTGTCCAACACGGACAGGGCGTCAGGAACGATGTGGGTGAAGAAATGCGGCAGCGCCCGTCCGGTCGGGACCGGACGGGCGCTGCGCGTGCTTCTATCGTTCGGTGGCGCCGATCATCGGCAGGCCGAACGACAGGCAGACGGCGAGGATGCCGCCCACGAACAGGTAGGGCGACGACGCCGCCTCACCGAGCGAGCCGACGGCCATCAGCGCGAACCCGCCCAGGAACAGGGCGAAGCACACGATGAAGCGAACCACCAGCGCCGCCGTGGGCTCCTGCTTCTGCCTGCGGGCCACCTCGAAGTTGCTCATGAGGTAAATCTACCGGCTCACGGCGACCATGAGCTCGCCGCGCGCGCCGTTGACCGTGACGGTCACCGTGGCCCGGCCCGGCCGCAGGGCCGTGAGCTCGTGCGTGGCGGGGTCGAGCGCGAGCACCGCGCCGTGCGAGCAGTCCCGCAGGGCGTCCCGGCCCCGCTCGTCCGTGACGCACACCCCCGTGCCGCCCCAGTCCGACGAGACGGGCCACGCCACCGGCACCTCGCGGTCCCCGTCCTGCACGACGACGGCGGACGCAGGCGCGGACGCGCCCACCGCGAGCGCCGTCGGGCCGGAGACCGTGACGCGCTCGGCCCGGGCGTTGACCTCCCAGGTGAGCCACGGGTCACGGGACCCGCCGCCCGGGAAGCTGCCCCGGACGTTTCCCGGGGCCTTGCCAGATGCCGGGCGCACCCCGACCATCGACCAGCCCGTGAAGCCGCCGTCGGCCGGGGTGCTCGCCGGGCTCTTCCCGGAGTTGCCGTTGACCAGGTACGGGACGCCGTCCTGCGTGCTCGCGTGGAACACGCCCACGTGGGAGCCCACCGACGCGACCGACTTGCCGGAGGTCTCCTCGAAGTCCTCGAACCAGCCGCGCAGCGTGTCGGCCTCCAGCCGGTCGGTGAGCTGGCTGGCCTTGGTCGGCAGCGGGTCGTCGAGCGGGTGGTGCGCGAACACCAGCACGCCGGTGACGGCGCGGTCGGTCGCGGCGTCGTCGAGGGCCTCGCGCAGCATCTGGACCTGCGCGAAGTCGGCGCCCAGCCGGCCGGCCGACGAGTCGAGCATGACGAGCCGGGTGGTGCCCGTCCGGTGGCCGGAACCCCGCGGGCCCGGCGTCGGGATGTCCAGCACCCGGGTCCGCTCGCCGAACTCCTCCTCGAAGTTCTCGATCGAGCCGCCCATCACCTCGTGGTTGCCCGGCAGGTAGTACCAGGGGAAGTCGGCGTCGGCGAGCTCCTCCGTGAGGACGCGCCGGGCGAGATCGAAGTCCTCGGGGGCGGCCTCGTCCACCAGGTCGCCGTTGATGACCAGCAGGTCGGGATCGTCGTCCACGATCTCGCGCAGCGCGGACCGGGCACCGGCCACGGCACCCGACTCCGGGTCGCGCGCCACGAACTGGGCGTCGGACAGGACGGCGACGCGCAAGGGCGCGTCGTCGGTGGCGCCGTCGGCGCCCACGACCGGGTCCTCGACCCGGGGCGCCTCGGGGGCGTCCACCGCGGGCGGCACCTGCGCCGCGACCGCCGACAGCGTCAGCGCGCCGGTGTACTGCTCGCCCGCCGCCGTCTCCAGCGCCCGCACGCGCTGCAGCCTGAGGGGGAACGCGACGCCGTCGGGCACCGGGAAGGTGACCTGGCGCCATCCGGTCCAGGTGACCTCGGGGCCGTCGAGCTGCGTGACGACGCCGTCGCCCTGCCGCACCTGGAGGCGCAGCCAGGCGCCGTGACCGTCGCCGTCCACCCACATCGTCACCGCGCGCGGCGCGCCGGGCAGCTCGCGCCCGCCCGCGGCGGCCTCGGGCAGCACCGCGTACTGGCCGCGTGTCGCCGTGGACCGCGTGAAGTCGTAGGTCATGCGCAGCCCGGCCGCGCCGTCGTGCCCGGTAGCCGGGGCGAGCGTGCCGCCCGGGGCGCGGTCGTTGGCCGAGGTCCAGGAGGCGGCGTCGGCGAAGTCGGCCACGACGTCCTCCTCCAGGCTGACCGTCACGGCCACCTCGGTGGTCAGGTCCGTCCCGCGAGGGCCGGGCGCGGACAGCTCGAACGTGGTGCCGCCCACCGCCGCGAGCGCCCGGACCTCGAAGGACCCGTCGGCCCGGGGGACCAGCTCGGCGACCGGTTCGCGGGTCGCACGCACCCCGGCGATCCGGGGCTCGCCCGGCTCGACGGCCGTCACCGTGACGTCCTGCGCCTCGATCGGCGCGGCGAAGCCCTGGGCGTCGTAGCCGGTCAGGACCAGCGGCGCGGTCGCGTCGGCGTCCTCCAGCCCGACGACCGGCGTGTCCACGCCGGTCCGGACCAGGTCGCCCAGGACCTCCACCTCGGTGGTGCCGGTGGCGAGGCCCCAGCGGCTCAGGGATGCCGCGGTCACCATGGTGGTGCCCGTCTTGCGGCCGGTGACCACGCCGTCGCGCACCGAGGCGACCCGCCCGTCGCGAGCGCGCCACGAGGAGGGTTCGCTCGCGACGGGGCCCATGGCGTCGTCGTACCCCTTGCCGGTCAGGGTGCGGTGCAGCCCGGGGAACACGCGGTCGGCGTCGGCGGCGGGGACGGTGGTGCGCACGTCGTAGGCCGCGACGCGGCCCGAGCCGGCCGGGACGTACAGGCCGAGGCCGTTCGCGTCGGACCGCTCGAACCCGTCGGACGGGCTGTTCAGGATGGTG